>NZ_JACDWV010000067.1:0-989 GCF_016464105.1 Pseudoalteromonas sp. bablab_jr010
GGCTACCTGCACTTTGCATGTTGATATCGCGGTTTTGAGTGCTGAGCGAAACATTGTTTTTAACATCAATAAACTGATTATTTTTAATCACAAACTGAATGTTGTCGTTCTCAGTTGTTAGGCAGAGGTCTTTACCTGCATCGATACCCATTTTATTAAAAGCAAACACATTCTGGCGTGTTAAATAGCGCTCTCACGGCGTTAAAAATGACTTATTTAGACCCACTATACTTCATCATTTTTGCCTTGTTATAACGCAATTTTCCTACGCCATAACCGTGTCTTAATTTAATGCAATGGGTATATTAATAGTACCTAGCGCGTCCACTCTATAAATTGGCGACCTGGTTTTTTGGCATTTAGCTCAAGATAGTGCTCAGCAGTGTTGGCCTAAGATTTAAAGGCAGCAAAGCAGGGTATAAGTTCATGCTTTGCTGCCAACATCCATGTTGTTAAAGAGCGGTTACTGTCGTTTATTAATTTGGGTCTGTTGGTGGTGTTACATCAATTAGCCATGCTGGAATGTAGCCATTTTCAACAGTGAGCTTATAGCCTTTTACGTCTTTAGCAATGATGGCTAAGGCGATAAGTGGGAGAGCTAAACCTCCTTGTCTACTACCTATACGCTCTTCGTCACTGTAATATTCTTTATGCGCCAGCAAGGCTTTTTCCATTGCTTGATTATATTCTTGCTCACCGTTATCAGTGAATATGGCGGTGATCACCGGGATAAGTGGCCATTCCAAGCGACTAACATATAAGTAAATTTCATCATCGGCATAATCATCTGGATTACAAGTTAGGTATGCTTGCTCAATCAAGTTGGCTAAATCAGCACTAGGGTTAAATAAGCCTTTAAGTAAATCAGACAGTGCATAATCAAATGGGGTGCGCTGTTCACTTAGCCTTGCTTGTTTAAATACATCGTTGTCGACAGTAATCAGGTAGTTAATAGCTTCGTTATTACGAGCAATGATGCTGCTATAAAA
>NZ_JACDWV010000068.1:0-213 GCF_016464105.1 Pseudoalteromonas sp. bablab_jr010
TCAACTAATGCTTTGAGCCATTGTTCTTTTTTCGTTTTTGGTTCTCGATGCTTTAGCTGACTGATGACCGCCCTGGCTCCCAGAAACAAGTGGCTGCGTAATGTTATCTCGCCACGGTATTTGGCTATATGACCTATTCGCACTTTTCCACCACTTGAGTGTTGGCGAGGGGTGACACCAACATTGGCTGCCGCATTGCGTCCGCTCGTAAAA
>NZ_JACDWV010000069.1:0-377 GCF_016464105.1 Pseudoalteromonas sp. bablab_jr010
TTAACGCAGGTTCTTGGTCAATACTGTTGTTTCTGTTATCGAAGGCTAAATATTAATTGGCTAGTAAACTGGGTTCATAACTCGTGCCCTTTTTCAGCATGGCATACGCTGTCCTAACTGTTTTATTTGCTAATGCAATGGCGGCACACTTCACACCTCGTCTTTCAACTAATGCTTTGAGCCATTGTTCTTTTTTCGTTTTTGGCTCTCGATGCTTTAACTGACTGATGACCGCTCTGGCTCCCAGAAACAAGTGGCTGCGTAATGTTATCTCGCCACGGTATTTGGCTATATGACCTATTCGCACTTTTCCACCACTTGAGTGTTGGCGAGGGGTGACACCAACATTGGCTGCCGCATTGCGTCCGCTCGTAAAA
>NZ_JACDWV010000070.1:0-152719 GCF_016464105.1 Pseudoalteromonas sp. bablab_jr010
AATTACTGACAACTCTTAGGTTGTTTATCTTACCCGATAGGCTACCAGACAGGCATTATCCAAGGGTGGTAAGAAGGAAACCTAATAAATATCCCTATAAAAGAAAATGCCAGTCAGCTCTTAACTGACTGGCATTACGCACCTCGCGGGTTTTTTTATACCTAAAATTTGAGAGCAAACTATGAAAGCAGGAAAACTTATAGCGCTGGGGTTTTCCGGCATTCTTGCGGCTGCTGGTGTAACCGTCGCTACTTTTGAGGGCCAAGAGTTAACTGGCTATGTTGACCCTGTTGGCATTGTAACAACTTGCTATGCCCATACTGAAACAGCTGTTGTTGGTAAAGAGTACAAGGAAGATTTTAGTTTGACTAAAAGGGATATAGAAAAGTGTTTTAAATATGCAGAGATTCTACAAATACTGCCTAAAGAAAAGTTTTATCGTGAAAAATTAAAACTGAAAATGAAAAACTCAATCAAGCGGAATACAGTAATAGTCTTTTAGTATTGGTGATAGCAGCAAATTGAGGAGTTATTTAGATATTAACGAAAAACTCCTCAGAACATTTTTGCTATTAAAGTGCAAATTTTTAAAAATTACAATTGTATTTAAGTACGGATTTCTATTTGTTCGATTTATAGTAAGACCTAGAGCTAATTTTCTTAAATTTTACTTTGCCACGATCTTGTGAGTGGCGAGCTAAAGTAGGGAATAGCCATCCTGTTTTATTGTCAGTTTTGTTTCATTGTGGATAAGCATTTTTTGTAAGATTTAGCTGAATAAATCTTAACTTGATCTGCCTGACTTGATTTTAGAGTTGAATCAAATCTGACAGTGAATGGCCGACTTGTACCATAAGCCGAGGCTCATTAATTCCTATACGTTTTGATTTTCCCAATTTGTTAATGGTAAATAATAAAACCCTACAACAGTTCCTATCGGGAAAAATAACAACATTGGAGCCCCAACAAAGACGGATAACTTACGTGCCCACAGCTTCCTTTGTTTGCAGCCCCATGCCAATAAAAGGTGAAGTAATGACGGTAATCCATAAACTAATAGAACCCCAATTTTACCTGAATCAGTTAAATAGTCTTTTACCCACCACAGCATTAGAACATACAAAATAAAAGTGATGGTGAATAAAGATATATGGAACTTATATAGTTTTATGTGGTTATCATTCTCTGACAATATCATTACTCCTTATCATCCATAGGGCTGCTTGTAGCTCATAACTGCCTATCAGATGTATTCATCGTAACTGTAAGATTAGATATGAGCTACTACAATTTAGCTATTCTTTAAAAAAGGTAGCTGAAACCCAGCCTTGAGGGAAACTTTTAATAAAGCTAAAAACTTGTTTTGCCATCTCATTAAACAATCTCTCTATTTTGATCACTTCATTCATGTGATCCCCATTTAAATTCAATTTCTAACAGTTACAAAGTTAGCATACCGTATGATACTAACATCTTAAATTTAGTAGGGAATATTAAGAATCTGTTTTGGTCCCAAGTATTCATTAGGAAAAGTTATCTGATTTACGTGTAAGAAAAGAGAAATTTCAAAATAAGTAATACAAATATAATACAAAAATAATACAAATTAGCAGTTGCTAATATACAAGTGGCGCATTATATATATTTGATATTAAAGGGGAAAAGATGGTCGGCATAGCAGGATTTGAACCTGCGACCCCTGACACCCCATAAAAATTAACTGTGTTCATACGTGTACAATCATGACCAAATGTGACCTATCGTGAAGTATCTAAATAAAACCTAAGTTATTGCTGTTGCTAATAATTGCGCTGTAAATTATACACAGTGAAGTAACGTGATAAATCGTGAGTTAGAACTAGTTGGTGCGATAACTGTGCGATAAATTTTTTAACTATGTGTTGGGTGTGCGAAAAATGGCGTCAATCAGAGTAAAATTAACGGAGTCAGTACTTAATAATATTCCTTTAGAAATTACTAAAATAAACGACACTGAAATCCCAGGTTTCTATCTGAACATTGGTAAGCCAAATAAAGATGGCGAACGTTCCCAAGTATTTTATCTTTATTATCGCTTAGGTGGCCGAGGTTCTAAAGAAAGAAGATTAGCCCTAGGTAAATCTTCAGTTTTAACAGTAGGTGAAGCCAGAAAGCTAGCTAAGCAATATATTGGTGATGTTTCGCGTGGAATAGATGTATTCCTTGAACAAAAAGAAAGAACCAAAGCGCAAAAACAAGAAGATGAAGCGCCAACGGTACAAGAATTAGCTACAGAGTTCCTAGAGCGTTATATCAAAATTAATCGTAAAGACCCTAGTGCAGTAGAGCGTATGTTCGAAAAAGATGTGCTACCAGCTATTGGGAAAGTTAAATTAAAAGAGATAACTCGCCGAGAAATACTAAGTAAAGTTCTAGACCCAATCACAGATAGAGGAGCTGGTACTCAAGCCAACAAAACCCTTTCAATATTAAAGCAGATGTTTGATTTTGCTGTTGAGCGTGACTTAATGCAGGGCAACCCAATTAGCACCGCCAAGAAAAAGAATGTAGGCGGTATTGAAAAGCCACGTACAAGAGCTCTTGAGTTTGAAGAATTGATACAAGTATTTGAGCGCTTGCCTAAGCTCGGTGTAAGTACTCAAGTTATTTATGCACTGAAATTCATAGCACTTACTGGTTGTAGGCCGATAGAGATTACTGGTGCCCAGTGGCAAGAATTTGATTTTGAGAAGATGATGTGGACTATCCCTGCCGAGCGAGTAAAACAAAACAAAGGAGGGGAGCGAATTCACAAAGTGCCGATTAATCAAAATATGCTAATCATGCTTGATGAACTGAGAGCTTCATTTAGTTATTTAGGCTCAAAGTATGTGTTCCCAAGTACTACTTGTATCAATAGTGAACCTGGCAAGCAGCCTATAGATAGGCATTCACTATCAAGAGCTTTAAACCGTAAACAAAATGAGTTAGGAGTTCCGAAATTTGTGCCCCATGACTTACGTAGGACTATGGCTACACGTTTAGGTGATGATGATATAGGAACAGACCCTATTGTGGTAGAAAAGATACTGAATCACCAGTTACAAGGCATGCAGCGTATCTATAACTTGCAGGAGTATATGGAGAAAAGAACTAAAGCTCTATTAGTTTGGGAGAAGAAGTTACTAATGTCTGAGTGTTAGGGTGGCTGCTTTTTGTGTTAATAAGGTTGTCAAACATGTTTTGTCTACAATGCATTAAATTTTATTAGCTAATAAATAATGTAATTGTTTTCTTTTATTAATTCGAGTAGCTTAAATAAAATATAATTGGAATTACATGGAGTTGTTGTGGCTGAAAATGGTCCTATTGAAAGGCTGGCGGAAATCGTCTCAGATAAAGTACTGACAAAATTTAAATGGAAGCAGGTTGGGCCCTGTAACCAAGACTTTAAGTGCTTAAAACAGAACGAGCATAAACCTGCTACAAAAAAACAAGAACATACCCACCCTGTAGATGTGGTTTTTTCTTATAAAGACCCATACACAAACAAGACCGTATTATTGAATACTGATCTTAAAAGTTACGCAATAGGATCTATTTCCAAAGAGTTAGTCCAAGGTTCATTAAACTCTCTTGCACGTACTATTGATTGTGCTAGCAATAGCCAAGAGTGGTTAGATAAATACAGGGTTTGTGTAGGGGACTATGAAATAAGAGGAATGTTATTTGTCTACAATCATGACAACAAATTTGATAAAGATTTTTACGAATATTTTTATCCAGAAAGACAAAAAGCGGCTGGAAGTAGAAAGCGTTCACCTATCAAATTAGAGTCTTTTGATTTGGCTCAAGGCCATCAACTACATATCGTAGAGCCCAATTTAATTAAATATATGATGGCTATAACCGCTGATATGCATGAAATGATATCAGAAGGAAAATTTCCTCGTGAAGATTATGGGTTTTACTACCCTCAGTTGACTTTGCACAAGGTGTTAACATCTGAAGAATATTTACCAGCGACAATTGAATTAATTTCAGCCGCTTATATGCTTATCAAGCATGGGGCTGTTGAACAATATGACAAGCAAGTTGGCGAATTAAAAGAAGTCTACTCTTCAGGCTATGTAATCTACTACAACCGTAATGGTGGAACTGATCAAGAGTTTTTATATCTACTTGATACACTTGCTAGATATCAACTCTTAAATGCAAGTACAAGAATTCGTATTCGAGTAGCTCATTCGAGCCCTTCAGGCTCATTGCGCTCTAACTTTAACCGAGCAATTCAAAAGTTTGCGCATGAGTGGGGGTTTGATGAAAGTGCGACTAGAATTTTAGAAAATATCCAGCTGCACATTTGCCCTGTCACGAAAGAGTTTTATTCATCCGAAGATATTGGTTGGGGAGTTGAGAATGTATAAAAATTATCCGTACAGTGCCTCTGACAAAGCTCTGTTTGATGCTTTGAATCAATCAAAAATCCCATTGTCAGAATTACGAGAATATTTTCTTTCTAAAGGTGTAATAGTA
Source organism: Pseudoalteromonas sp. bablab_jr010 (assembly GCF_016464105.1). Lineage (NCBI taxonomy): Bacteria > Pseudomonadati > Pseudomonadota > Gammaproteobacteria > Alteromonadales > Pseudoalteromonadaceae > Pseudoalteromonas > Pseudoalteromonas sp. bablab_jr010. Next base: position 4,516 of record NZ_JACDWV010000070.1, read on the forward strand.
TCTTCTCAAACTAGCCGAGAAGAGCTTGCTAAAAATCTTTCTCGCTACATTCATGATTACTATGACCATCAGAAGATAGCTTCAAAATTAGGGGTTAGTAATAGAAAAGAGAGAAATACCGCGAAGTTTTTACCCAACGACATAACGACACAGCAAGTAGAAAATGCGGCAAGACTTTTGATACAACAAATCAATCAAGAGGGTGATTTGTGTCAATTGTATAAGAATAAAGATGGCTCTTTTGTTTTAGATGCAACATATGAGGTTCTTGACTTTAAAAAGGGTGAATTCAGCCAGGTAGTTAAAAAAAATGCGAAAGTTAAAATAGAGTTTAGTGATTCTGGTGTTGTGGTTCGTAGGCCTGACAATGAATTCACACAGAAGTGGGAAGAATCCCTTTTAATAAATATAGAGAATGAAATAGGAAGAGAGCTTGTTGATGAAGTTGAGCAAATTCATCTTAGTAACATAAGTGACCCAAAAGTAAGAACTGAGTTCTTTGTTCAGCTAATCTCTAGTATTGGTAACTACGAGGTTTATGATGTTAGTGATGTTCATATTTATCATCCAGAGCCAGAAAATGTAGATATCGAGCTAGAGCTAGATTGTGATGAGACCTATGATAAGAATAGCGTTCATATTAGACGAGCGTCATTAGCAGGACAGGGGGTCTTAGAATCTGAAGAATTGAATGCATTGTATGAAAAAGATTTTTATATTTGGAAAATTCGTTGGCGTTTAAAAAAGAAAAGTGACTCACAATCAAATATCTATACATTTGAAGCACAATTTAACAACCCTGAAGATTGTTTAGATTTTTCTTATAGCTCTAAAGGAATGAGAAAATATAAGGGTAATTCTGAGCATAATAAGACGTCAGTGCCATTAGCTTCTGAAGAAGAACTAATGTTTAATCAGCTAATTGAAGACTGTGCTAGAAAATTATCACGAGATTTAATTGAGCAGGCTTTAGGGGACGTGAAAGATGACACATCGTCGAATCAAGTGGCATAGGGCTGACTTTCAATTGCCGATAGATGAGCTCTATCGAGTATTTAAAACAAATATATTTTCAAATAGTACTAGAAAGGGGTTTTCAGAACTCTATTTTGAAGATGGAGTTGTTTCTGGCCTTTATTCAGAAGAAAAACAATTCAATGAAGAAATATTATCACCAGTTGGTGATTCTATTGAGCACATTTGGGTTGACTATGAGTCTATTCGCTTTTCAATACAGCAGTTAGATAAAACATATCTTTTGATATCTATTATAAATCCTAGGAAGTCATTTAAATTTTTTATTAATTATCTATCTTCTTTATTCGAATACAAGTACTCATTTCAAGCTTTACAATTAAATCTTAATAATTATATTGACTGGATTAGAGTGCAAGATGAAATTGAAGGAATTCGTTTCAAGAAAGCAAGAATAAGTGGATTGGTAGTTAATAGAAGTGCAAAGGCTGCAGTCGAAATTACCTCTCTGGCTAATGCTTTAAGTGACTTAAGAGATTTAGTTGTACAGAAACAATATACCTTGGATAAGGTAGTCGGGGCGTTTCATCATCGTGGGGAGCCTGTAACCTACGAATTAACACGAACAGGTGGGTTGCTTTGCTCAGAAGAGCATGAAAAGATATTTATAAGTTTTCTTAAAGATAGCCAGATACAAACCTGAATCTGTTCAGATTAAATAGGCATAAGTTATCTCAGCCCTAAAATGCCCCATTTCCTGTGAAACGGTCTCTAAGGCCGTTTCATATTTAAGTCCTAATCTTTTAAGCTCAACCATCCGCTCTTGAGCATAGCTATGCCTGAGGCCATGTGCGCCTGTAGAAAATAGCAAAGCGCGGTTAGAAGCTTTTGAAAATGAGTCCGACCATTTTTTACCGCCAGCAATGTTATAATGCTGAGAATAGTTAATTTCTCTGTCTACTACTGTGACTGGTTGAGCTAAACGTTGTTGTTCGAGCTGAGAGGCAAGGATATTGGGGATAAGCACATGACGAATCAAGCCCCCTTTGCCAACTACTGTGTAAAGTTCGCCATTTCTGCCTTGCCATTTTGAATCTAGAGCAGGGCGTTTATCTGGAGCTCGTTCATTAGCTTTGGCAAGTGTTAGCAGCTCATGAGCTCGAAGGCCGGCCGCATAAGCGATTTGTGTTGCGAGTTGATTCCTTTCTGTTTGCCTATGTGAAATAGCTGTAGCTTGTTCTGCAGTGTAAGCACGAGAGCGTTTTATCTCGTCTAAACATGACTTTACTCGGTAGAGTGTTTCTTTCGGTTGTAATTTACCGTTTAATTGCATCATAGCTTGTATCGCTTGGCGTTCCATATCCAGGGCTTTTTGACCAACGATCTCAGCTCTGTAATCAAGATACATACGTGCTTGCTGAGTAGTCATAGCCTGAATACCATTAATACCGATATCTTTAGACCAGTTGGCAACCGTTTTTAGCGACTGAAGATAGTTTCTAGCAGTGCCTAAAGACTTTATGCGTTGTGCTTTAGTTAGTCCTTTAATGACATTTTTTGCTTGAGTTTCAGCTTTAGCAAATTTAGGCATTTTTATCGACCCACCTTTTAACAGTCGTCCATTCTACATTGACACCTCTCATCGCAAGCCAACGTTTTAATTCAGCTTTGCTTGCACCCGCTTCATAGAGTTTGCAAAGGTGAGCGCGGTATTTATCCAGTTTGGATGGTTTATGTCGCTTACGAGCTCGTAGTTTAGTTTGCGCTTTTAATAAAGCGACTTCAGTATTTGCATTAAAAGTCATGATGTTCTCCTAGGTTGTAAGATTAACTGGCAACTAGGTTACTCAGCGACACTAAAGCCTATTCGCCCCTGTTTTTCGCACATGCGAAAGGCTCGGACCGATCTCGCCTTAATTTATTTCCTCTTTACGTGAAAACGGCAGCAGAGAGCGCCGGTATAACGCCTTAAATGTGGCGTGAGACATGACTATTAAATAGAAAAGAGTGAGGGACCTCACTACGTGTTGTCGGCAGCTGAACAGCGCCGTTTTTTGTAAATGCCCATTGGGCTATTTCAATATCAGGTTAGCGTTAAAATTGCTTAGGTGCAATCTGCAAATAAAAACCTGCGTGTAAGCTACGAAAAACCAAGCCCCCCGCTATGAAGCGAGCGATTTATCGCTTCGACATAGCGGGGGGCGTAGCCCCTTTTAAAAGAGGAGGTAGTTGCTCATGATGCCTTAGTTAAAAAGGGCTTGGTTTTATGCATATTAGCTTATGGCATATACTCTGTAAGGCTAATTTTAAAGGCTTTAGAGGTTGATATGGGCGCATTAATCGCTAGTAATATAATGATCATAAGCTTGGTTATATTTTTCGCAGTCTTGTTTTATAAAAACAGGCGAGTCTTAGTTAAAAGGAAGAGGAAATAAATGAATCATCATAGCTCTGGGCATAGTGAATCAGAAACGGTTGCCAGCAAAATTAGGTATGTTTCAAATAGCAGGCTAAGAAAGCTTGCAGGAGAATTAACAGAATCTCCTGTAGAGAAATACATTGCATTGGCGTTCTTAGAAAGGTTGATATGGGAGCATAAGGATAAAAGTATTAAGTTAGCTGCATTAGAGCATTGGGTTAAATTGATAAGAGATAAACAGTAAGTTAATACTTTAAGTATGGAAAAACCTTAATAGGAGAAGCAACCCTTTAAATACAGCTCTTGATAGTTCACGTTTCATCACTTATATTCATACATACGCACATTTGCTGCGTTCCTGCGAAGGGAGTCACTTCGGTGACTGAAAACAGGCGCCTTTATGGCTGCCTTCAATACGTAAAGAGGAAAGACATGGCTGCATATGCAGCATCGTGCATACTTGCATGAACAATGCCCTTCGCTCCATTAAACGTATTGGAGGGCTGTCATGTCATCATCTCAAACTATTTCAGTTAAAGACTTAGCTGAGTTACTACAATTATCACCTCGCACAATCCACAACCGAATTAGTGCTCAATTTAAAGCAATAGAAGCTGGTGAAAATCCAGAAAGCTATCAAATACAGCGTTTAGCGCCACCTTCAATAAAGTTAGGCAAATCTCGTTTGTTCATTCGGGAAACGGTTGAGCAATGGCTAGCTCGTTTTGAAGGGGTGAAGATGTAAGGAAGGCGAAAGGGGCAGCTTGACCGGCGATACCCCAACCGCACTTTGCATCTTCAAATTATATGCTTGCCTTAAAAGAAAGGCCACCTTTGTCGTGGCCAGAGTACGCTATTGCCTCGCCAAAGGACTTTTACGATTTAATAGATTTTCATTCACCAAAATATGTAAGAGCACTTTTCAGTAAAAACCACGAATCAGGCTACAGGACTTTTTTGCTAGGAAATCGAAACTCGAAAAGTGTCACAGACTTAAAAACCTTCAAGCGAAAAACAAGTAGGTATGTTCAGGGTGTATTGAATTGTAAAAGCGAAGCAGTAAATATTTACTTTAGTCCGAATGAGTTTTATGAATGGCCTAAAGTATCAAATTTAGCCCTTTTAAGAGCCAATTGGATAGATATAGATATCAAAAAAGCTGTCTATGGAAAAAAAGTCAGAGAGGTTGAGAAAGTCTTAATTGGTGAGGTCGTGCAAATTTTCAAAAGAGAGAAAATACCGCCATTTACAGGTTACGTTTTCTCTGGTTCTGGAGGGTTACATTTATACTGGGTTTACGAGCCAGTAGATGCTTCACTAACGAATAAGGAGCTGTGGAAGAGCATAGCCCAAATTTATATTGATAGTTTAAATGGTATAAGTTCCCAATGGGAAGTTGATTCTACAGCATCAAAAAGACTTAGTGGAAACCTTCGGATACCAGGCTCTGTGCATGGAACGACAGGTTTGCAAGCAAGGTTTTTAGCTGGTGGCCCTAAATATGAATTCGAAGAGTTAATAAATTATCTAAACTTGGGCTCACTAAGAGATAAATTAAAAATAAAAGAAGAATCGACAGTTGTTAGGCTGCCACATAAACCCACAAGCAGTAAACCTCGTCAAAAAATTCAAAGGCGATATGGTCACAACATCAAGGATTGGTGGTTCAAGTGTATTAACACAGTTCAAATTCATTTTAGAAAGTTAGGTAAGGTGCCTAAAGGCAAACGTGACAAAACAGCTTTCATCCTATTTGTTGCTTTTCAGCATTTAAATAAAGAGACTGCTTTTGAAAAGCTAACAAAGATAAATGATGAACTTATTGGCTTCTCACTCGAAGAGTTAGAAGGTTTGACAAAAACCGCCAAAATAACGACTTATAACTACAGAAAAGAAACTTTAGCTGAGTACTTAGAAGAGTTGCTTGGTTACTGTCCAGAGTATTTATGTACGAAACCTAAAATTAAGCTATCAAGCGATGAAATAAGACAAAGGCAGAGTAAAGCAGCCAAATGTACGGCTGCTAAAAAACGAAATAACACTCAGGAGGTTGTAGCGAAAGCCATTAAACAGCTGACAAAAGAAACAGGCAAAAAGCCTACTCAGAGGCAAGTTGCGGAAAGGGTAGGGTTAGGGTTACGAACTGTAAAGAGGTATTGGTTTTAGTCTGAAATTAAAGGTGATTATTTTAATTCAATGCTAAATATAATCCCCCTGATAAATGATATCAAAGGCTAAAAAATGGTAACTTATAAAAACCTAAAATTTAAGGATAAAGAATGTACGAAAATAGATTAACAGCTTTTATTGATATATTAGGCTTTTCTGCATTAGTAGAAGAAAGTGAAAATAGCTCAGAGGTAACCCAAAACATATTAAATGCAATTACTTTAATGATACCAAGTAGTCTTGAGGAACACTGTAAAATAACACCTTCTTCAAAAGTAACTAGTGATTTAGAATCGGTTTCAATTGATGCTAATCATATGAATGAAATGCTTGCCGAGTTATTTGAAGTCAGGATTTCACAATTTTCTGACTGCATGGTCCTCTCAGCAAAAGCTAACTGCGTTATGTCATGTAATATGATACTTGAAATGATAGCTAAATTTTCAATCAAAATCTGGGAAGATAATAAGCTTTTGATCCGTGGCGGAATGACTGTTGGAAAGCTTTATCATAAAGATAAAGAGGTTATATTTGGTCCAGCGATGATTGAGGCATATAAACTTGAAGCAACATTAGCTGAGCACCCGAGGATATTAGTAAAAAATGAATGTATTGCTTCTTTTAAAGCCTCTGGAGCAAATGATTTATTTGAAAGCATTGTTACTAAATCAGATGATGGCTTCTATCAAATAACACTTGCTTCAGCTTTTAGATATATGATTAACGATAGTTCCCTTAATTTAAATGAGTTTGAAACTGTAAATGAGTTAATTAGGGAATATGATTGTTTAGAGGCTGAACTAGATGAAATTGGAAAACGTCAGCAAAGCGCTAGAGTTAAAAGTAAATATAACTGGGCAAAAGATAATGTAAGGGAGCTTGACGTCAGCATTAATAAAAAGCAAAGAAGATCCTACTAATATAGTGCAGCTAAATAGCTAAAACTTACCCCACTAAAACTAGTGGGGCACTTTGACCATTTTAAGTTTTACTCACGGAAACTAGTGCTAGGTCCCATCTCGAGGGCCAAAATAGAAAATGAGTTTGTTCATTGATTGAAAAGCTTTAAAGAAGGCTTTTCGATTTCATACTGAGCAATGCTAAATTAGGTGCCATTAGCTCTCTTCCTATATATCCCCCCCCAATCAACACCTAATCCAACATAAAAATGAGAAAATAAATTTAGTTAAGTATGGTGCGATAAATGTGCGATATAAATAAAAGAATGCAGAGTTAAGGTGCGATAAAGTAAATAGCTAAGTTAATTAACTTATTGAATAGAGTGTAGAAAAATGGTCGGCATAGCAGGATTTGAACCTGCGACCCCTGACACCCCATGACAGTGCGCTACCAAGCTGCGCTATATGCCGACGTTGCAAGCCATAGTACGGCTTTTTTTATAAAAATCAATATCCCCGCAGTTCGATTGCCTGTTTATTGTTCAGGTAATCCACATTAAATCAATGGGCTAGAGGTTAATCTAGCCAGTCGTTGATCGTTTTGTACATAAAGTCGCGTATTAATGGTTGAGCATCGGCATTTGGGTGCAGGTTATCGTTTTGCATAAGTTCAGGGCGGCCTGCAATGCTAAGCATGAAAAAGGGCATGAGCTCAGAATCTGTTTCATCGGCAATGGTTTTAAAGCTATCGGTGAAAAGTTTGGTATAACGCGGGCCATAGTTTGGTGGAATTTGTACTTCCATTACGGCGGTTTTCGCCCCAATTTTTTGGCTTTTTGCAATTAAATCACGTAAGTTAGCTTGCAGGCGTTTAATAGGGAAACCTCGTAAACCATCGTTTCCGCCAAGCTCAATGAGTACATGAGTGGGTTCAAATTCGCTCAGTAACGCGTCGAGTCGCCTTAGAGCACCGCCTGTGGTTTCACCGCTAATACTGGCGTTTACTAGGTATACAGATTGGTCTTTTTCATCGTACTTATCTTGTAACAATTTAACCCAGCCTTGCTCTTGTTTAAGACCGTAAGCGGCGCTTAAACTGTCACCTAAAATTAAAATTGTGTTGTCAGCTGCTGCCGTAAGTGGTTTGATTACTAACAGTAAAACGAATATAAAACGTAGGATTGGATGCATCATATGTCAGCGCTTTCTCAATTAAACATCATTCAAGTTAAAGGACTTTCTAAAACGGTCACCACGGTTGAGGGCGACCTGACCATCCTCAGTGACATCAGCTTTAATGTCAAGTCGGGCGACTCAGTTGCTGTAGTAGGCACCTCAGGTTCGGGTAAGTCTACTTTATTGAGTTTATTGGCCGGCCTTGACCAATCTACCGGTGGTAGTATCCATTTAGATGGAGCCGCATTACACGAATTAGATGAAGAAGCACGCGCAGCACTTCGCGCTGAAAAAGTAGGTTTTGTGTTTCAGTCTTTCATGCTTGTACAAAGCTTAACAGCCCTTGAAAACGTAATGCTTCCCGCTGAACTTGCAGGAAGCAAAGACGCTAAACAACAAGCCCTTGAGCTACTTGAAAAAGTAGGTTTGAGCCATCGTGTTGGCCATTACCCATCGCAATTATCTGGTGGTGAGCAGCAACGTGTAGCAATTGCTCGTGCATTTATTGGCACACCTAAAATTTTATTTGCCGATGAACCGTCAGCAAACCTTGATAGCAAAAACGGTAAGTTAATTGAGTCTCTATTATTTGAACTAAATAAAGAGCACGGCACGACACTTATTTTAGTAACCCATGATGAGCAGCTTGCACAAAAGTGCCAGCAAATTTTACATATTGAAGCAGGGCAGCTAGTAACTGCTAAAGAAAACGAAGGAGTGCAAGCGAATGTGGGCTAAATTAGCACTAAAACTGTTTTCACGTGAGTTTAAGCGTGGCGAATTAACAGTGATCAGTGCAGCAATAGCCTTAGCTGTTCTCACTGTTTTAACACTGTCTATGGTTACCGACCGAATTGGTCAAAGTATTGAAGAAAAAAGCAGCGCCTTTATTGCCGCTGACCGCGTTTTAGCGAGTAACCATGCATTGCCTGCTGAGTTTTTAGATAAAGCCAACCAAGAAAACTTACGCACCGCTAAAATAACCTACTTCGATACCATGTTATTTGCCGGTGACGAAATGCAACTTGGCTCGGTTAAAGCGGTATCAAACACCTATCCGTTAAAAGGCGAGTTAAAAGTAAAAACTAGCCTGACTGGTCAACCAGAAGTAACAAACGACATCCCAAGTCGTGGTGAAGTGTGGTTAAGTGAATCTGTGTTTTATGCGCTAAACATTAAAGTGGGCGATAAAGTAGAGCTTGGTGCTGCTACTTTTACGGCTAGTCATGTTGTAGCCGAAGAGCCTGATGCACCGTTTAATGTGTTCTCGAGCAGCCAGCGAATCTTAATCAATGAAGCAGACATTGCTGTAACAGAGGTAATTCAGCCCGGCAGCCGAGTGTTTTACCGTCAACTTTATGCTGGCGAAAAAGACAATTTAGATACCTTTTATGCGTGGTTAAAACCACAGATGAAAGAAAACCAACGTTGGTATGGTGTTAAAGACCGCCAGTCACCTATTTCTAATAGTTTAAATCGTGCCGAGAGTTATTTATTGCTAGCTGGTTTGCTAGGCATTATTTTAGCTGCTGTTGCTATTGCGGTATCGGCAAAACGGTATTGTGAACGTCAGTACGACCCAGTTGCTATGATGAAAACGCTTGGCGGTAGCCGCGCGATGATCCGTAAAATCTATTTATTACATTTGAGCCTTGTGTGTTCAATGTCGGTGATTGTGGGTTTACTGATTGGTTATGGTTTACAAGCGATTGCCACTGATTATTTGGCACAAACCATGGGCTCAGCATTGCCGAGTGCATCGGCAAAACCTTGGATCATTGCGATTAGCACGGGTGTGATTTGTGCGGTTATGTTTTCAATTAAACCGCTACTCGATTTATTTGATATTCCGCCGCTCCGTGTGCTTCGCCGTAACTTAGGCGACCGTTTATTGGTAAGTAAAGTGCACCTTACTATGTCGGCGCTTACTGTGTTTTTACTGATGTGGTTATTTAGTAACAACATCAAAATTAGTGCAATTTTGTTCCTTTCGACGGCATTTTTAATTGCGGTGTTATTTGCTTTATCAAAGGTTATTTTTGGTGGTGGCCGCAAACTTGGCTTGAGCCCGGGCAACAGTTGGTCATTGGCGATTGCGTCAATTCAAAAGCGTGCCAATGTGAATGCTGTGCAATTAATTAGCTTTGCTTTGGCTATCAAGCTATTACTGTTTTTAATTGTACTTAAGAACGACATGATTTCGGATTGGCAGTCGCAGCTTCCCGAAAATGCCCCTAATTCATTTTTAGTGAACATTACTGAGCAAGAGTTAGAGCCTATTACTAGCTTCTTAGTGCAAAAGGATATGCCCACGTCTGATTTCTATCCGGTTGTGCGTGGTCGCGTAAACGCTGTTAATGGCGAGCTGGTTGCCCGCGAAGTATCGCAAGAAGACAACGAAAAGAAAGACGAAGAAGCCCGCTCTGGTATTGGCCGTGAGTTAAACCTAACTTGGCGTAAAGACTTACCTAATCAAAACGAGCTTATCGACGGTGCATGGTTTAGTGAAAACTCAGTGGCCGAGGCATCGGTCGAAGAGTCGATGCTTGAACGCCTTGATGTAAAAATAGGCGATACACTTACTTTCCTAATTGGTGCGCAATCGTTTGACGCAAAAATTACCAGTGTACGTAAGGTTAATTGGACCACACTTAAACCTAACTTCTTTATTATTTTAAGCCCTGATGTGCTAGCGAGTTTCCCGGCTACTTATATTTCATCAGTGAATGTAAAAGCAGAGAAAAAACGTGAGTTTAATGAGCTAATGCGTCAATACCCAACGGTTAACGTGATAGATGTTGAAAGCTTCATTAAACAAATTCGCTCAACCATAGAGCAAGTATCGTTAGCGATTGGCTTTGTACTAGCGATTGTGGTTGCCTGTGGCGCTTTAGTACTTATTTCACAAGTACAAGCAAGTTTGGGTGAGCGAATGCAAGAGATTGTTATTTTGCGAACTTTAGGTGCGAAAGGGCGCTTAATTAAAAATGCCACCTTATATGAGTTTTTATTATTAGGCGTTACTGCAGGTTTAGTCGCTGCCATTGTCAGTGACATCGCTCTGTTAATAGTGCAAAAACAAATGTTCGATTTAGCAGGTAAGTTCCACCCTCATATTTGGGTTATTGGCCCAGCAGTCGGGGGCTTATTTGTGGCATGTTTAGGTTATTTGATGATAGCCCGCACAATGCGAAAAAATACCCAAGGCTTATTACGCTCGCTCGCGTAAATGTCTTAATTAAGGTTGACTATAAAATGCTCGCAATTGCGGGCATTTTTTATGAATTGCAATTGGCTACTGGTAATTTATACAGTGCTCTGGCATTATTAACCGCAGATAATAATGATAATAGACGAGTCAGTTAGTTGGCGATTATTTTAGGGATTGATCCTGGTTCACGATTAACAGGGTACGGCGTGATTGCCCACCAAGGTGCTAAGTTCACTTATTTAGGCAGTGGCTGCATTAAATTGGCCGATCACGATTTTCCGATACGCTTAAAAATGATTTACCAAGGGATCAGTCAATTGGTAGAGCAATTCTCCCCAGACAGTTTTGCTATCGAAAAAGTGTTTATGGCACACAACCCAGACTCAGCGCTTAAGCTCGGTCAAGCACGCGGCGCTGCTATCGTTGGTGCTTCAATGGCAGAGCTGCCAGTTTATGAATATTCGGCTAGGCAAATTAAGCAGGCCGTTGTAGGTAATGGCGGAGCCGATAAGTCTCAAGTACAGCATATGGTTAAAAACATTTTAAAGCTGCCAGGTACCCCTCAAGCCGATGCCGCAGATGCTTTAGCAATTGCTATTTGTCATGCACACTCAGAACAAAATTTAATAAAACTTGCGGGCAGTGCGAGCAAAACCGTAAGAGGACGATTAAGGAAGTAATATGATTGGTCGATTAAATGGCTTACTTGTTGAAAAGCAGCCACCAGAAATTCTTATCGAAGTAAGTGGTGTAGGCTACGAAGTACAAATGCCCATGACTTGCTTTTATGATTTACCGGCAGTGGGTGAGCAAGCGATTATTTATACCCATTTTGTGGTACGTGAAGATGCCCAGCTATTATTTGGCTTTAACAACAAAACCGAACGCGCTTTATTTAGAGAGCTTTTAAAAGCCAATGGTGTAGGGCCAAAGCTTGGTCTAGCTATTTTATCGGGTATGTCGGCGCAGCAATTTGTTAGTTGTGTTAATAATGAAGATGCGACCACACTGGTTAAACTACCGGGCGTTGGTAAAAAAACGGCTGAGCGTTTAGTGCTCGAAATGAAAGACAGGCTTAAAAATTGGGGTAATGACTTATTTACACCATTTAGCGATAATGCCGTCATTGAGCCATCAAGTGATGATACCCTAGTAGCAAATAATGCTGCTGATGATGCTGTATCAGCACTTGTGGCATTAGGCTATAAGCTACCGCAAGCACAAAAAGCGGTTAAAACAGTGAACAAACCAGATATGACGACCGAGGTTCTAATTAAAGAAGCTCTAAAATCAATGTTGTGAGTAAACCATGATTGAAGCAGATCGCTTAATAGATGCGAGTGAACAAAGTAACGAAGACAGTGTTGATCGTGCCATACGACCAAAACTGTTAACCGATTACACAGGCCAGCCGCATGTTAAGCAGCAAATGGAAATTTTTATTGAGGCTGCTCGCCATCGTGGCGAAGCGCTGGATCACTTATTAATATTTGGTCCACCGGGTCTTGGTAAAACCACACTTGCAAACATTGTTGCCAACGAGCTTAACGTTAATATTAAAACAACGTCGGGGCCAGTGCTTGAAAAAGCAGGGGATTTAGCCGCACTTTTAACGAACCTTGAAGAAGGTGACGTACTGTTTATTGACGAAATTCACCGTTTGAGCCCGCAAGTCGAAGAGATTTTGTATCCAGCAATGGAAGATTATCAGCTGGATATCATGATAGGTGAAGGCCCTGCAGCACGTTCAATCAAGCTTGATTTGCCACCATTTACTTTAATTGGTGCAACAACGCGTGCAGGCTCACTCACCTCACCACTTAGAGACCGTTTTGGCATCGTACAGCGATTAGAGTTTTATTCAGTTGAAGACCTCTCAAAAATTGTTGCTCGCTCAGCAAGCTTTTTAGATTTAACCATGTGCGATGAAGGCGCTACAGAAATCGCCAAGCGCTCACGTGGTACACCGCGCATAGCGAATCGTTTATTACGCCGCGTTCGTGATTACACCCAAGTGAAATCAGACGGTAAAGTGAATGCTACAGTTGCCGAGCAAGCCCTCGATATGATTGATGTCGATAAAAGCGGTTTTGACTACATGGATAGAAAATACTTGCTAGCTATTATCGAAAAATTTATGGGCGGCCCCGTTGGCCTTGATAACCTAGCGGCTGCAATTGGCGAAGAAAAAGAAACCATTGAAGATGTGATAGAGCCGTTTTTAATTCAACAAGGCTTTATACAACGCACCCCACGCGGACGACTTGTTTCAGACATTGCCTACCTGCACTTTGGATTAACGCCAGAAAAATAACTAAAAACCCCGCGGTTAGTTACAAGCTTTAAGCTATAAGTATCAAGCAGCTCGAAAGGGCTGCTTTTTATCGAGATAAATTGCTTGTATCCAACGGGTAAGTAGATTTTTACCGCTTACCGCTTACCGCTTACCGCTTACCGCTTACCGCTTACCGCTTACCGCTTACCGCTTACCGCTTACCGCTTACCGCTTACCGCTTACCGCTTACCACTGGGTTGTTGTCTCATTTTAACATCTGTAATTCACATGCTGTTAAGTTATCGATAGGTATTCTCATTGACGTTTGTGTAGGCAAAAAAAAGCCCGCATAAGGATGCGGGCAAACAACAAGTTGAAGGAAGTAATCCAGGGAACTACGGTCTACTTAAAAAAGGTTTTATCCAGATCTAAGCAAACCTAGTGCAATACGAATTTTCATATTGCTAAAAACGGAGCTTAATGAAAGAAACTTTCATGAGGTTGCTAGCTCGGTATAGGTAAATAATACGCAATGATGGATTTTTCTTCAAACTAGAAAAATTTTATTTTCAGATAAAAAAAACTAATGCGAGTATGTTTTTTAATTGTTTTCTTTTTGTTCACATTGTGAATATATTAATTTTAAGTTTATGAATGGGAAGGTTTTTATAAATTTTAAGAACTTTATTCAGGATTAGTTTAAGTATTCTGTAGTAGATTCGTGAAAGTGCTTTTGGGTGTTTATGCGTTATTTATGAATAAACGCCGAGTTTTTGGCTGTTTTGGTTGCTTTTTAGTGTCACTGTAATGACTTATTATTAAGGTGAAAATATGCATAATTGTATTGATAAAACCTAATATGGCTAAAAAATAACTAAGCAAATTGCTTTTTACCGTTATTTGCCGCTAATTCACAGCAAGAGCGTTGTCAGTTCACAGCTGACTAGATACACTAGATGTAACTTTTGGCCGCCTTTGTGGTCAATAAATACAAGTGTAAAAAATATAACAAATTACATAGAAATCTATTTTAGGAGTTTAACGTGGGATCAGGGCTTAACTTTTTAGATCTTATTCTAGAAGCCAGTGTACTTGTCCAGCTAGTAATGTTGGCATTAGTCGGTATGTCGGTAATGTCATGGGCAATTATCTTTCAGCGTAAAAAAGCGATTTCTGATGCACTTAATGGCGCAAAGCGCTTTGAGCAGAAGTTTTGGTCGGGTATTGACCTAAGTAAATTATACAACGAAGTATCAGCGCGTCCTGGTGGCGCATCAGGTGTTGAAGCATTATTCGTTGCAGGTTTTAAAGAGTTTGCACGTCATAAGAAAAATTCACCACAAAGTGCAAGTATTGTTATGGAAGGCACACACCGTTCAATGCGTGTTGCTTTATCGCGTGAAGTTGAAAAGCTTGAGTCAAGTTTATCGTTTTTAGCAACAGTGGGTTCTATTAGTCCTTACATCGGCCTGTTTGGTACGGTGTGGGGTATTATGAACGCATTTATCGCATTAGGTGAAGTTAAGCAAGCAACGCTACAAATGGTAGCGCCAGGTATTGCTGAAGCACTAATCGCAACAGCAATGGGTTTATTTGCTGCAATTCCAGCTGTTATTGCTTACAACCGTTTTGCAAACAAAGTAGAAAAGCTTGAAGGTAATTATATTAACTTCATGGAAGAGTTCGCCAATATTTTACACCGCCAAGCTGCTGCGCAAATAGAGGCTAAAGCGAATGTACCAGCGTAAGAAACGTCGCCCAGTAGGTGAGATAAACGTAGTTCCTTACATTGACGTAATGTTGGTACTACTAATCATATTTATGGCAACTGCGCCACTTATTACTCATGGTGTAAAAGTAGATTTGCCAAAAATGGAAGAATCGGATCTTGTTGATACTAAAGACACGCCTCCAATTATTGCGTCAATTGATGCTGAAGGTAAGTACTATGTAAGTATTGGTACAGATCCTGAAGCACCAATGGAAGCGTTGGATGTTGCTGCAGTGATTAAACTTCAGCTGCAAAAGAATCCAGATACGCCAGTGATGATCAAAGGTTCGGGCCGTGTTTCTTATCAAGAAGTACTGCTACTCATGGACTTTTTGAAAAATGCCGGTGTGCCTTCAGTGGGTTTAATGACCGAATCATTTGAGGGTTAGTATGCGTGAGTCATTAATCAAATCGATTCTATTACATCTGGGTATTATTGGTTTTTTAATTGGATCAGCTAGTTTTCATTTACCTACTCCTAAGGTAATGGAAGTAACTTTGAATCCAGCTATGCCTGAGCCAGAAAAGGCTGTTTCAGCGGTTACGGTAGACCAACAAAAGGTTGAACAAAAAATTGCTGAGCTAAAAAAGCAAGAAGAAGCGAAAAAACAAGCTGAAGCAAAGCGTCTTCGTGATCTTGAACGACGTGCCAATGATGCGCGCAAGCAACGTGAAGCGGAAGATCGTCGTCTTAAAAAGCTAGAGCAACAGCGCCGCGCGAAAGAGAAAGAAAAAGCAGAAGCCGAAGCACAAGCGAAAAAAGCACGTGAAATTCAGCAAAAAGAACGTGCTAAAGCGCAACAAGCCGAAAAGCAAAAGCAAGAAGCTGAAGCAGCAGCAAAAGCTGCAGCAGAAAAGCGCAAAGCTGAAGAAGAGGCGTTAAAGAAAGCGGAAGAAGAGCGTAAGCGTAAAGCTGCCGAAGCAGAAGCTGAACGTAAACGCAAAGAAGCCGAAGCCGAGCGTAAACGCCAGCAAGCATTGCAAGAGCAAATGTTGCAAGAGCAGTTAGCTGCTGAGCAAGCTGCACGAAATAAAGTTCGTCAACAGCAAATTGTAAGTGAAGTCGACAAATACAAAGCCTTAATAATGGCACGTATTCAGCAAACTTTACTTATCGATGAAAAGATGAAGAATAAACAATGTCGTGTAAATATTCGTCTTGGCTTTAATGGCTTAGTAACACAAGTTAAGTCATTAGGTGGTGATAAATTAGTGTGTGAAGCTGCGCTTCGAGCTGTTCGTATGGCAGATACACTCCCGGTATCACCCGATAAAGACGTATTTGAGCAACTTAAAAATATTAATTTAACAATCAAGCCAGAATTCTAAAGGAATGATATGTTCAACCAGATAAAAACAGCATGTTTTATTGTATTACTGGGCTTTCATGGCATCGCCAGTGCTGCACTAGAAATTGTTATTACCGAAGGTGTTGATGGTGCACGTCCGATTGCGGTTGTGCCATTTCAATACAATGGGGTTGGCCCCATCCCTGAAAAGTTAAGTAACGTTATTGCAGCAGACTTAATGCGTAGTGGTAAATTTAAACCTATTGATGTAGCAACAATGCCTCAATTACCAGCAACTGATACTGACGTTGACTATGCTGCATGGGTTAATAAAGGTGTTGAAGCCGTTCTTGTTGGTCAAGTTGAACAACAGCCAGGTGGACGTTACTTAGTTAAGTATGAGCTTATTGATGTTATTCGTGGTCAGATCACGGGTGGTCAAACACAGATGATGAGTAACGGTAAGTTAGTTAAAAGCCAAGACCATATTCTTGATGCAAGAGAAAGTGTAATAGCTGAAACGGGTTTCCGACGTTATGCGCACCGTATTAGCGATGTAGTTTATGAAGCACTTACTGGTGAAAAGGGCGCATTTTTAACGAAGATTGCTTATGTCATCGTTCGTGATGGTGAACCTAAGCCATACCAATTAGTTGTTGCTGATTATGATGGTTTTAATGAGCAAGTATTACTTCGCTCGAAAGAGCCATTAATGTCACCGGCATGGTCACCAGATGGTACTAAGCTTGCGTATGTAACATTTGAAAATCGTCAAAGCCAAATTTACATTCAAGATTTATACACGGGTAAACGTGAGCTGATCACAAGTCACCCTGGTATTAATGGTGCGCCACAGTTCTCACCTGATGGCAAAAAGCTACTATTAGTGCTCTCTAAAGACCGCAATGGTGCAACAGAAGTATATGTTTTAGACCTTGCAACTCGCAAAGAAAGACGCCTTACAAATCACCGTAGTATAGATACTGAACCATCTTGGTTCCCTAATGGGCAAGATATTGTGTTTACGTCTGAAAGGGGTGGTAATGCCCAGATTTATAAGTTAAATTTGCAAACTGGTAGGTCAAAACGCATGACGTTTGACGGAGATATGAACCTAGCAGGTTCGGTTTCTCCAGATGGAAAAGAATTAGTGATGGTGAACCGTACCAACGGTCAATACCATCTTGCTAAGAAAGAGCTAGCTACAGGTGCGTTCCAAGTATTAACTAGAACACGCCTTGATGAATCGCCGAGTATCGCACCAAACGGCTCGATGATTATCTACAGCACGCTTCATAATAATAAACAGGTGTTGGCGTTAGTTTCTATGGATGGTCGCTTTAAAGCACGCTTACCTGTGCTAGACGGACAAGTTAAGGCACCGGCTTGGTCGCCTTATTTACAGTAATTATACTGGTTTACTCAATATAGGAATCAATTAAATGCAACTTAATAAAACTTTAAAAGGCCTGCTAATTGCTGTGCCAGTGATGACATTAGCGGCGTGTAGCTCTTCTTCAGGTGTTGATGAAGGTGCTGCAAACCAATCTAACCAAGGTATGGTTGAGCAATCAAACAACACTGATACTGTTGAAGTTGCAACGCTTACTCCAGAGCAACAAGCTGAAGAAGCACTTCGTGAAAAATACGAAGCGTTACGTCAAGAGCAAATCATTTACTTTGGTTTTGATAACGCAAAAATCCAAAGCAAGTATGCTGAACTATTACAAGCACACGCTGAATTCTTAGTACAAAACCCTTCAGTTAAAGTACTAATCGAAGGTCACGCTGATGAGCGCGGTACGCCTGAGTACAACATCGCACTAGGCGAGCACCGTGGTCAAGCAGTAGAAAAATACTTACAAAGTTTAGGTGTTTCTGCTAGCCAAATGTCAGTAGTGAGCTATGGTGAAGAGAAGCCAATGGTTAAGTCTCGCACTGAAGAAGCGTTCGCGAAGAACCGTCGCGCAGTATTAGTTTACTAATAAAGAGTCATTATGAAGCCGAAAATTATTTTGGCAGCAATGATCTTAAGCGGGAGCACCCAGTTATGGGCTGCTCCCGCTCCTGTTTCAGAAGCTGCAAGCTCGCAATCGAGCATTGAGAAGCGTTTAGTCGCTTTAGAAAACATGATGAAGTCACGTAATTTATTGCAAGCTGAGCTTCAGCAGCAGCTTAATATTTTACAAGACGAAGTGAGCCAAGTACGTGGTATTACAGAAGAGCAAAGCTATAAGCTTGAAAAAGTACTGCAACGTCAGCGTGAGCTATATCAAGAAATTGAGAACCGAGTTAGCCAAGCTTATAGCCAGCCTGCTGCAACACAAACTCAACCTACAAATACTTATACAGATGTAGGTGCATCACAGGCAATCAGTTCAGACTTATCTGAAAACGAAGCTTATGAGCGTGCAGTGGCGTTAATCATGAAAGATAAACGTTATGAGCAAGCAATTCCTGAGTTTCAAGCATTCTTAACGACATACCCAAATTCAGTGTATGCATCTAATGCGCATTATTGGTTAGGTCAGCTGTTAACTATTCAAAACGATCAAGCAGGTGCGACTGAGCACTTTAAAGTTGTTGTGAATGAATACCCTAATTCTAATAAGCGCCCAGATGCAATGTTAAAGTTAGGAAACTTATTAGCGGATCAAGGTTTAGGCGAGCAAGCCCTTAAAACCTTTAATGATTTAATTAATCAGTACCCAAGTACTACCGCTGCTAAATTAGCCACAGAACGTCTGTCGCAAATGTAGATTTGACCTGATTAGACTGCTTTTTGACATAAGCGGTCTAAAATTAGGCAACTAGACATAAAAACTTAAAAAAAGAGATATTTTCTGTTGCACTCAGCATTTAAATAAGTATTATAAGCGCCCGCAGCAGGCGATTGGTAACAACAGCCAAAATGCGGAAAAAAGAGCGGGTCATTAGCTCAGTTGGTAGAGCAGTGGACTTTTAATCCATTGGTCGATGGTTCAAGTCCATCATGACCCACCATTCTCCTAGAATGGTAATCTTTAATCGACGGATTTACGTATAGCTTTTATAAGCAATTAGAGCGGGTCATTAGCTCAGTTGGTAGAGCAGTGGACTTTTAATCCATTGGTCGATGGTTCAAGTCCATCATGACCCACCATTCTTTGAATGGTTCTATATCGGCGGATTTACGCAGCTTTTTACAAGCACCAGAGCGGGTCATTAGCTCAGTTGGTAGAGCAGTGGACTTTTAATCCATTGGTCGATGGTTCAAGTCCATCATGACCCACCATTCTTTTGAATGGTCTTATATCGGCGGATTTACGCAGCTTATTACAAGCATCAGAGCGGGTCATTAGCTCAGTTGGTAGAGCAGTGGACTTTTAATCCATTGGTCGATGGTTCAAGTCCATCATGACCCACCATTCTTTTTGAATGGTCTTATATCGGCGGATTTACGCAGCTTTTACAAGCATCAGAGCGGGTCATTAGCTCAGTTGGTAGAGCAGTGGACTTTTAATCCATTGGTCGATGGTTCAAGTCCATCATGACCCACCATTCTTTTGAATGGTCTCATATCGGCGGATTTACGCAGCTTTTTATAAGCAACAGAGCGGGTCATTAGCTCAGTTGGTAGAGCAGTGGACTTTTAATCCATTGGTCGATGGTTCAAGTCCATCATGACCCACCATTCTTCGAATGGTCTTATATCGGCGGATTTACGCATCAAAATATCCAGAGCGGGTCATTAGCTCAGTTGGTAGAGCAGTGGACTTTTAATCCATTGGTCGATGGTTCAAGTCCATCATGACCCACCATTCTTCGAATGGTCTCATATCGGCGGATTTACGTATCAAAATATCCAGAGCGGGTCATTAGCTCAGTTGGTAGAGCAGTGGACTTTTAATCCATTGGTCGATGGTTCAAGTCCATCATGACCCACCATTCCTGATTTATCTTTTCTTTCTAAGTTATCCTTTATTTATCTTAACAGCTCACAGCAATACTGTTCATTAGCTTAAGATTCTCGTATAATTCGCGCCATGAATGCACTGTGGACTAAGTGGTCGAGAAATGAGTCTAGCTGAACAAATTATGCCTGAAGATTATATCTTCCCTCCAAAGCCAGCTCCGTTATCAAAAGACGAGCAAGCTGAGTATAAGGCACGTATCAAACAATTATTAAAAGACAAGAACGCGGTTCTTGTTGCCCATTATTACACTGATCCTGAAATTCAAGCACTAGCTGAAGAAACAGGCGGTTGTGTTGCTGACTCGCTAGAAATGGCGCGTTTTGGCGCTAAGCACGACGCAGATGTAATTGTGGTAGCCGGTGTTCGCTTTATGGGCGAAACAGCAAAAATCCTAACGCCAAATAAAACAGTTGTTATGCCAACGCTTGCTGCAACCTGTTCATTAGACGTAGGTTGCCCAATTGAAGAATTCTCAGCGTTTTGTGATCAGCACCCTGATCGCAAGGTAGTAGTATATGCAAATACATCAACCGCTGTTAAAGCGCGTGCAGATTGGATTGTGACTTCTTCATGTGCCCTAGAAATCGTTGAGCACCTTGATGAGCAAGGCGAAAAAATCATTTGGGGCCCAGATAAACACTTAGGTTCTTACATTCAAAAGAACACAGGTGCAGACATGATCATGTGGAATGGCGCCTGTATCGTTCATGACGAGTTTAAAACCAAAGCACTTAAGGATATGAAAGCCTTACACCCAGATGCGGCTGTATTGGTTCACCCAGAGTCTCCTGCGGAGATTGTAGCCTTAGCTGATGCGGTTGGCTCAACAAGCCAACTAATCAAAGCAGCGCAAACTATGGACAACAAAAAGTTCATCGTAGCGACTGACCGTGGCATTTTCTACAAAATGCAGCAGTTATGCCCAGAGAAAGAATTCTTTGAAGCACCAACTGCAGGTGAAGGCGCAACATGTAAAAGCTGCGCACATTGCCCGTGGATGGCAATGAATGGCTTAAAAGCGATTGAAGAAGCACTGACAGACCCAGAAGGTAAAGAAGTGTTTGTTGATATGGACTTACGCGAAGGCGCATTAAAGTCGCTTAACCGTATGTTAGATTTTTCAGCAACGCTTCAACGCTAAGAACGAGATATCTATTTACAAAAGGCAAGGTGTTTACCTTGCCTTTTTTGTTTGATTACTAATCACTTAGCAGCACAATTTTAAAAAGCCCTTGCGTCTGTAGGGTTGTTTTCATACTATAACGCCGCTGCTAAACTCTAAGCAGCGCCTTAGGTGACGTGTCCGAGTGGCTGAAGGAGCACGCCTGGAAAGTGTGTATACGGCAACGTATCGAGAGTTCGAATCTCTCCGTCACCGCCATTTCTTTACAAAAATAAGTAAGATTGTTGAAGTTACTCTTTTTGCCATTTCTTTACTTAGCAGCCATTTATAAGTGTATTTTAATTGCACCTCAAATAATCCCGCACATTTTTAAATACTCCTTAGCAAAGTAATCGAATAAATTTCTGTATTTCAAAGATAAAATAAACAGTGTATGTTGTTAATAATAAGAGCAGCAATTGATTTCTTAAGGAATGAACATGGCTCTAACACAGATGCAAATTATTCAGTCTCTGGGCGAAGCAATGAGCTGGCTAGAAAGAGAGCTAAATTGGGGTGTTCCTGTGACAGAGCTCAGGCACTTGACGGGCAGGATAGGGGAGCTTTACGCTGCACTAATCACGAATGGCCGTATGGCAACTGAAGTGAACCAAGCAGGTTATGATGTGGTGTCGAGTCTTGGTGAGCGCATTTCGGTCAAAACTACAGGCAGAATCCACAGCAGCGGGAGTATTAGTTTTAATCCTAATACTCTAGATCGGGTTGATCGTATTATTATTTTAAGGGTTAACACTGATGAAATGCAGATAGAAACCTTGTTAGATTTACCACTTAATGATGCCGAAGCTATGATGCGAGTGACAACATCAGGTAACAAAGTCATTTCAATAGCTAAATTATTTAACCCGCAGCCTGATCGTAGTAAGCTGCTATATATCAAAGAAGTTGAGTGGGAAAACTATAAAATAAAAGAGCTAGAAAATGGCACAATAGAAGTCTATTTGAGTGGTGAAATAGTTTCACCGAGTAAACCATACTTACGTGAAATTGCGAAAAACTTGGGAGTTTCAGTGCTCAATAGTAATGGTAACCCCTATAATACAAGACAATTAGGCTCTATATTAATTAAAGAGTTGATTAATTAGTGACACCCAACGATAAAATAGAAAGTGGGTGTTTTTCTAAAATAATAACTTTACCATAGCTTTAGAGTTTTAAAGGAAAAGACTAAGGAAGCTACTTGTGCTCACAGCCGTTTTAAATAATAAGGCCGGTAGAATTATTATTGGTCAGGGAGATGTCATTTCTTGGCGGGACGTTTTTAAAAATTATGAAGATCTTTTAACCTCAGCATTTTTTGAACGGTTTAGTTATCTGGATCATTGTTCCCAAGTTAAAATATTGGCTAAGTGTTTTGATTTTAATAATATTTTAGAGTCATTAGATTTAGGTGAATTGGAAAGAGTAGAATATTGGCCGAGATTTAACCTTGTTAACGATCAACAAAAGCTTGTTGAACCCGATGTTATTTTAAATTTCAAAAAAGTTAATATATTAATTGAAATTAAATCCCCTTCAGGAGGAAAGCAGTATTATGAGCAGTGGTCTAGAGAATTAAAAGGAATATTGAATAGCTCTTTTAAAAATAAGCCTCTATTTTTCTTGGCACTTGGAGGTGTACCTAAAGCTGGAGTAAATAGACAGCTCAAAGATCTAAAAAATGATTTTACAGTTTTAAAACATACTGCAGCAAAAAATTGGCATGAATTAGTTCCGGTGTTAAAAGAGCTTGCTAGTTCAACCAAATTGCGAGAGAAGCGTATTATTGATGATATGCTTGCTGCTTTAGGGCTTTATAGTGTTTCTATTCAAGACTTTAAATGGGAAGATCTAAGTTTAAGTTCATTTAATTCAATGTTCTTAGATCATAGATGCTTAAGCGAAGTATTAAGTTTTGATAATAAATGGAGATTTAGTGACTTTTTCAATGCAAATTTACATAGTTTGTCTTTAAGTTCAATATCACAAGGAAATCAATAGATGGATAAAAATAAAGCAAATCAAGCGCTTTTATTGCAAGTTCGAACCGGGCATCGTTTATTAGCTGCATTTTACCAGCGCTTATATAGTAATCTAAATAAAATCTCTGCTGAATTAAACTTACACTTTTATGCATGGCGACCAGCTATTTTTGACCGACCTGCGAATTTAACGGTAAATCCTTTCGAAAAGTGGCAGTGGGATTTGTTACCGGCACTGTCTAGTGTTTTTATTTTTAAAACTGACTTTGATAACAATAAAATTGAACCAGAACACTATATTTTGGAGATTAAAGTTGACTTAGACACCGCTGTTGATGGTAAGCCTGATTTGGGAGGGCAACCCGATGCTCTAAAGATAAAGCCATCGGTCGAAGAGTCTAAAAGTATTATAAGTTTTAAAGTCTATTCACCATTTCAAGAAATGGAGGGGAACTGGTATTATGATTTATGGTGTAAATGTTCAGATTTCCCTTTAACTACAAAGCCTCAAGAGTTAGCTGACTTTCCGATAATAACAACTGGTTTTGAAGTTAACATAGATAAATTACTTGAGGATGAAGGGTTAGAAGTACTGATTAGTAGAGTTAAAGAAATAGTACATTCCACATCAGAAGCTTCTAAAGAAAAATTTCAGTCTTAATGAACTCACCTCTTCATTTTTAAAATGGAGCGCTAATTTTTTAGTACTCCATTTTGTATTTCAATTTTTGTTTATTTTTTACTTATTTATATAAAAAATATCGATATGATTTTTTTTGAGAATCTCATCGCCCGCCATTTCTTAAATTTACCCCACCATTGCAAAGTGTTTTTCAAGGTTACATTTAGCGCGCATCGCTATGTGGCTACTGACCTTTCTGGCAAGTTCTATCACTAATAATTCAAGTTGTTCATGGCTATAACCAAGCAGTACACAGCGTTTAAGTTGCTCGCTAACTAAGTTGCTGGCATCGTCTAATGCAAACAAAGCGCCTAAAGAGGCAAGCTCAAAAACTCTGTTGTTTTGCTGTTCTATGCCAAAAGGTAGTTGGCCAAATGTGAGTGCGGTTTTTAGCTGCTGCTCTGTGCGTTTGATAAGCAACGCATTTGAACCTTGAATATTATCAAGGGACTTTAAAATCTCTAGCGACAGCAATGCTTTTGGCACCCCTGAATACACACTAATATGCGGTAAAATATCACACAACTCTTGCATTGAAACGCCATCATTCAATGCGTGCTGACATGCTCGTTTTAACAAGGGCTTGTCATGAACGGTGACCAAAGCAGCGATCGCGACAAACACAAATAAATCCGTGTTGTTATGGTTCATAATTTCTCTTTTGATTTTAGATATTGATTGTATTGAGGTTTTGTAGCATTGGCTGATTGCAAAGAGCATGCAATCGAAAAATTGAAAATACATTATGGTTGATGATGACTGTTTCTGCTTGCCATAAATGATTTAATTTTTGCCTAAAATAACGAACTGTTACCTAAAATGGTCCTAACCTCAAATTACGGTGATACACTTAATTGAGTATTTCTTAGAGGTAATCTAAATGCGTCAGGCATTAATAGAAGCGGTTAAAGCGATAGCGGTTGCAGACGGTAATTTTGAAACAGCAATTCCAGAGTTATTGGTGTTCAGACGAAGCGAAGTTTCATTACCGATGGCCTGCGTGTATGAGTTAGGGCTGGGTATTAGCTTGCAAGGTGCAAAGCGAGTTGTGTTGGGTGAACATAGTTATGATTACACTGACGGCCAATCATTAGTGACCTCAGTCGATGTGCCCGTAGCTTCACAAATAACGCGTGCTAGTAAAGAGCAGCCATTTTACGGCATTTACTTACGTTTAGATGCCCATGAAATCAGCCATATTGTTGCTGAAATGGATTTTGCAGGGCAAGACAAGTTCCCTAAACACCAAGCCATGTCGGTGGTTGATACTGACAATGGCTTGCTTGACGCTTTACTTAGGCTTATTCAACTCGACAAAGAGCCTCAATTAAAAGCTAACCTTGCGCCACTTATTAAAAAAGAAATTATATTGCGCTTGTTAAATAGTCCGCACAGCCCTTATTTAAGGCAAATTGTGATGTCTGGCTCTGCCCATCAAAAAATCGCCAAAACCTTATGTTGGTTAAAAGAAAACTACACCAGTCAATTTTCAATTGATGATTTAGCTCGTGATGCGCACATGAGTCCGTCGACATTCAGGCTACATTTTCGAGATGTGGTAAAGATGAGCCCATTGCAATACGTAAAAAACTTACGGTTGCAGGCGGCAAGGCAATTAATGCTTAATGAGCGAATTGATGTAGGCTCTGCGGCTTTAAAAGTGGGCTACGAGAGTCCATCCCAGTTTAGCCGCGAGTACACACGCTTTTTTGGCAAGCCACCGATAAAAGATATTTCGGCACTGCGGTTACAACAAATCGCATAAAAAAGGGAGCGCTTGGCTCCCTTACATTTAAAATCGTCTTTTTGGCATTCTCAGTTGTGAGTCAAACTCATCGGGGAATAAAATTGTGCCGTCGTCTTGGTCAGTGGGGAATACTGCAATCAGTAAGTCATCTTGCTCAAGGCCCGGCGTCCAGCGACTTAACCAGTCTTTTACAGGGATGGCTTTTGGTGTGCAGTCTTGCCATTCACCGGTTGCCCAGCTTTGGGCAAATTCACGGCTAGGCCAAACAGGCACGCAGTCGTCGTCTTCATTAGAGAGCATGACGCAGCCATGATCATCATTGAGGATCCACACTTGTTTAAACTCTTGAACCGTTTCAAACATATAAGCGAGTCGTTTCTTAGCGCCTAAGGCGAGTACAGCATCAAATTCAGTTTCAACACGTTTAGCAGTTGCATTATTCATGACAGGCTCACTCTTTTAGTTATACACAGCTACACCTTAATCATAAGGTGATAAATTAATATGACAAGTAAAGTTAATAGCTAAATTAATTTACTAATGCAGCAAATAGATCGTCAGCAAGTTGTTGTAGAGATTTAGGGTCTTGATTTGTCAGCGCATAGGTACGAATACCGTATATGCCCATGACTAAAAAGCGCGCCAGTTGTTGCGCTGACTTGCTACTTACAAATTCGTTGTTATCTAGCGCTTTTTGAAGTTGTTCGGCGAGGGCATGCTCATAAGCGTTTAAGTTACCACGCAGCACAGTGCAAATCTGAGGGTCGTTGCCTTCAACCTCAGAGATACTCTTTGTAAGCAAGCACACTTTAGCTACTTC
The DNA here is from genome assembly GCF_016464105.1 of Pseudoalteromonas sp. bablab_jr010. Lineage (NCBI taxonomy): Bacteria > Pseudomonadati > Pseudomonadota > Gammaproteobacteria > Alteromonadales > Pseudoalteromonadaceae > Pseudoalteromonas > Pseudoalteromonas sp. bablab_jr010. The sequence goes on from NZ_JACDWV010000070.1 coordinate 31,049, forward strand.
ACCTTCAATACACTCATCAACAATCACAGTTAAGTAATGTTTGAGGGTCGATAAAATTGATTGTTGGTCATTAAAAAGGGCAGTAAATTGTTGGTTTCTGTCTTTTTGATATTGCTCGGTGGCGGCTAAAAACAAGCCTTTTTTGTTGCCATAAGCCGCGTAAATAGAGCCCGGGTGAAGGTGAGTCACTTCTTTTAATTTTTGCATACTGGTCTTCGCATAGCCATATTGCATAAAAGCATGCATGGCTTGGCGTAGTACAAATTCAGTATCAAATTCAGCAGTTCTCATTAAGGCTCCTCACGCTTTATAAACGAAGTTTACGTAATCTTGAACGATTATTCAAAATAAACCTTGAAGTATGTTTGTTTCGCCCTTATCTTGAATGTATGTTCAAGATAAGGATAAAACCATGACAACCGATTTACTTTCTCCGTTTAAACTAAATGACAGCATTGAGTTGCAAAACCGTGTACTAATGGCACCCCTTACACGCTGTATGAGCGACGATAACCTAGTACCTACACAAGCAATGGTTGATTATTATGCACGCCGTGCTGATGCGGGCTTAATTATTAGCGAAGCAACGATTATCCGCCCAGATGCCCAAGGTTATCCAAATACGCCGGGTTTATTTACTAGTGAACAAATACAAGGTTGGAAGAAAGTGACCGATGCTGTGCACGCTAAAGGCGGCAAAATGTTTGCTCAGCTTTGGCATGTTGGTCGTGTTGCTCATCCTCACTTTTTTGGTGGTGATGTACTGGCACCATCAGCAATTGGTGTAGAGGGGTCGGTACCGAGAATGCGTGAATTAACTTACGTTACTCCAAAAGCGGCAACCATCGAAGACATTCAAGGTTTAATTGCTGACTACGCAAAAGCGGCCGAAAACGCAATTGAAGCGGGTTTTGACGGGGTTGAAATTCATGGTGCAAATGGTTACTTAATTGATCAATTCTTACACTTTGCTGCCAACCAACGTGAAGATCAATACGGTCAAACACCAGAAAACATGTCGCGTTTTGCCCTTGAAGTTGTTGATGCAGTAGTGGCAGCAATTGGTGCAGATAAAACTGCATTACGTTTATCGCCAGGTGCGTATTTTAATATGACCGAAAGTGACGGTGATAAGGCGGTATTTGATTATCTATTACCAGCCCTTGAAACGCGTAACCTTGCGTACTTACATGTTGGTATTTTTGATGACAGCATGCGCTTTGCAAGCTTAGGTGATAAGTCAGCATCTGAATATATGCGCGGTGCGTACAAAGGTACCTTAGTCGGGGTAGGTAGCTATAGCTTTGAGACAGCTAATCAAGCTATCGATAATAACCAATTTGACTTAATTGCGATTGGTCGCCCATTCATAGCGAACCCAGATTACATAAGTAAAGTTAAAAATGGTGAAGCGTTAACACCATACAGCGACGAAATGCTGGCTGAACTGATTTAAGCAAACCTAATAATATTGTCCAACCAACAAGCGCTCAGTTAATTTAACTGGGCGTTTTTTCTAATACTTTCTTATTTATTAAACAGTTAAGTCTTAAATCTGCCATGAAAATGCATTAATTGTTTAACTGTTGTGTCAAAAATTTTGCCCCTAAATGTAATACACGCTCTGCATACTGTGCCCGCTTTTAAATACGTAACCTTGGGAAAACAATGAGCACAGTAGCAAAAAAAACCAAGCTAAGCCTTGTGATCGCAACGCTTTTAGCAACATCGGCACATGCAAACACGACTAACGAAATTGAAGAAATTACCGTTGTTGCAAAGCCAACCAGTTATGCAAATAACGTTATTGAACCTGCCATGCTTGAGCAACAAAGCTCAGTATCAAGTGTGTTAGCCGTGATTGATAACCTACCGGGTATTAGCATCAACGAAGGTGATGCATTCGGTGGAGACGACTGGTCAACCACCATTACTATGCGTGGCTTTAGTATCGATGGTAATCAACAGCAATTAGGTATGACGATTGATGGTATTCCTAATGGCGGTTCTAACTATGGTGGCGGTGCAAAAGCAAACCGTTACTTAGACAGCGAAAACTTAGCAACAGTTGAAGTAGGGCAAGGTACGTCTGATATTGCCTCTGCATCACTCGAAGCATTAGGTGGTACTTTTAATTTTGTGAGTGCACAACCGAGCACTGAGCAAAGCACTACGTTTGCTTACACAACGGGCGATCATAACGCTAGCCGTTACTTTGTTAAGCACGAAACTGGAACTGTGTTTGATAACACGCAAGCCTATATCAGCTATTCGCAAACAGACACTAGCCGCTGGATTGGTGATGGCAGCAATGGTGGTAAAGACAATCAGCACATCGAAGCGAAGTTCGTATCAGACTTTAGTGACTTAACTGTAACAGGTCGTGTTTCGTATGATGATGTTCACGAAATTAACTATAACAGCATTAGCATTAGCGAGTTTGAACAAAACCCTGATTGGGATCGTTTAACTTGGAATTGGACTGGCGTGCCGCATTTTGATCAAATGTTTGCTGAGGGCTGGGGTACACTGCGTGAAAATACTCTTGCGTATGTAAAGTTTGATTACGCATTAGGTGCCACTTCAAACTTAAGCTTGTCACCTTACTATCATAAAAACTCAGGTCGTGGCGATTGGATCCCGCCTTATTTAACGTCACCGGTTGATGATGGAAATCCAACAACGATTGGCGGCGAAAATGCTGGCAATTATGGCTTTACAGATAGTGAGGGTAACCCACTGGCACCTGCTGCAGGTTGTACGGCAAGTTTAGAGTGGCCATGGTCTTCAGGCCCTGGCTTAAACCCAGCCTGTTACCCAGATGATGCGATTCCGGTTATGTCGTATCGTCATACTCACTATAAAAAAGACCGCTTAGGTATGACCGGTGAATACCAAGTAACCCTTGGCAACCATGACATTGAAGCCGGTTTTTGGTTTGAACAAACAGACCGTGATGAGTCACGTGACTGGCATAAAGTTATTGATGCCCGTATTTATCATCACTTTGACCATACGCCGTATTGGACACAGTACAAAAACACCTTCGAAACAGATACATTCAAATGGTACGTACAAGATTCAATCAGTTTAGGCGACTTCACACTTAATTTAGGTGCTAAACAGTACCTTGTTGAGCTTCAGCGTTATAATCATTTTGAAGATGAATACTCAGATAAAATCGACAGTGATTCAGACGTACTATTCAGCGGTGGTGTGCTGTATCAGCTATCTGCAAGCACAGAGCTATTCACCAGCTACAGCGAAAACTTTGCGGCAATTAAAGATGGTGTACTTGAACGTGATTCATCAACACTGACCGAAATTGAACCTGAATCAGCTGAAAACATCGACCTAGGTGTGCGTTACAGCGATGACCGCTTAAGCTTAACAGCAACCGCTTACAGCATTGAATTTGATAACCGCATTACCTTTATTGCTCCGGGCAGTGATACCGATGGTATTGACTACACCATTGGCACGAACGGTTCTTACATCAACGTAGGTGGTATTGAGTCAACAGGTGTTGAGCTTTCAGCAAGCTATATGCTGACTGACAAATGGAATCTTTACACATCGTATACCTACAATAACTCTGAGTATCAATCGAACGATCCAAGTGCTTACAACAGCGATGGTGAGCTACTTGAAGATGCAACAGCCAGCTTTAAAGCGGGTGATGAAGTGATTGACTCAGCACAAGATTTATTTGTGGTATCGGCAGATTACTACAGTGGTGATTTTCGCTTTGGTTTATCAGCTAAATACACAGGTGAGCGTTTAGGTGCATGGACTGATGAGCAAACCCGTTCGCGTAACGAGGTTGATGGTTACACCTTGGTTGATTTAAACATTGGTTATAATACCAGCCTTGATTCAGGTGTGTTTAAATCAATCGACCTTGCATTTGTGGTGAATAACCTGTTTGATAAATCATATCTCGCAGGTGGCACAGGTAATGGCTCTACCTACTTTATTGGTGCACCACGTACCGCAGCTTTAACACTTACAGCGCAGTTTTAAGTAATAAGCTAACGTTTTAAATAGCCCATCGTTGATGGGCTTTTTTGCAGGTGAAATATGAAAAAATTAATTTTAGCCACGGCGGTTGTAGCGGCATCACTATTAAGCTTAAACAGTAAAGCTGCCGACAATGTTGTGCTCGTTACCCTTGACGGCCTTCGCTGGCAAGAAGTGTTCTCTGGTGCAGATAAAAACCTAATCAATAACACTGATTTTGTTGCAGATACAGATGAACTAAAGGCGCTTTTTTGGCGAGATGATCAAGCACAGCGAACTCAAGCGTTAATGCCATTTTTTAGTGAAACATTGGCAAAGCAAGGCGTTTTGATTGGCGATAGAACTCAAGGCTCATTGATGTCGGTAAGCAACCCGTGGTATTTCTCATACCCAGGTTACAGTGAAATTTTAACCGGTATGGTAGATGAAAATATCGATAGTAACGATAAAGTGCCTAACCCCAATAAAACCATTTTAGAGAGTTTAAATACTCAGCCAGAATTTAAAGGTAAAACCGCGCTTTTTGGTAGCTGGGATGTGTTTCCCTATATTGTAAATCGTGAGCGTAGTGGGGTTTATGTTAATGCTGGCTTTGAAGCTTTTGATGCTGTGAAGTCAAACGAAGTGACTCTGCTTAACCAAATGCAAAGCGAGATCCCCAGTCCTTGGCACAATGTGCGCCTCGACAGCTTTACCTACCGATTTGCCAAACAATATTTATTAAATAAACAGCCGCGTTTGCTTGTTATTAGCTTGGGTGAAACCGATGACTTTGCTCATAACGGTAAATACGATGCCTATTTAAAATCGGCTAAACAAAGTGATGCGTTTATTCGTGACCTTTGGCAAACAATTCAACAAACACCGGGCTATAAAGACAATACCACATTGATCATTACCACCGATCATGGCCGTGGCAGTCATGCAGATGATTGGCAGCATCATAGTTCGAAGCGTGCTTTGGCACGTTCAGAGCAAGGTAAGCAACGTTTTCCAAACGGTATTGTTGGCTCTGAGCATATTTGGTTAGCGGCCATTGGCCCAGATATAAAAACAAAGGGCTTAATAAAGCCCAAAAATGAGCTTAAACAAGCGCAAGTGGCTGCAACTGTGTTGAGCGTTTTAGGTATCAACAGTCAGCAAGTTAACCCGAAGATGGCAGCGCCGATTAAGGAGATTTTAAAATGAGTTTAACTTTTAGTTTTTTTAGAAGCGCCTTTTCTGGATTAATGCTGGTTAGTTGTGCGAGTGCGATTGCCGCGCCAAGTAAAATTTTGTTTGGCTCATGTGGTCATCAAGACAAAGCTATTCCAATTTTTGATGCCATCAACAAAGAGCAAGCGGATTTATTTATGTTCCTTGGCGATAACATTTATGGAGATACCGAAGATATGTCGGTACTTGCCGATAAATATCAACGTTTAGGGCAAAAGCCGGGCTTTAAAACATTACGTGCGAATACGCCGATAATAGCCATGTGGGATGACCATGATTATGGCGAAAATGATGCTGGCAGCGAATACCCCAAAAAACAGCAATCACGAAAAATCATGCTCGACTTTTGGCAAGAGCCTGCGGATTCTGATCGCAGAACTCGTGAAGATGGTATTTACACTTCGTACACGTACGGTGAAGGTGAGCAAACAGTAAAAGTCATCATGCCTGATCTTCGTTTTAATCGCGCACCGTTGAATCACGTATCGGCGATGACTTATCAACTTGAGCGAAAACCTGCAAAACAAGGGCCTTATAGCCCAACAACTGATAAAAACGCCTCTATGCTTGGCGAAAGCCAATGGCAATGGCTTGAACAAGAGCTTAAGTCAGATGAAAAGATAAAAATCATTGCCTCAAGCTTACAGTTATTGGCTGATTTTACAGGCTGGGAGTCATGGGCTAATTATCCGGCTGATCGTGAGCGTTTATTTGCGCTTATTAAAAAGCATAAAGTAAATGGTGTGATTATTGTCAGTGGCGATACTCACTGGGGGGAGCTGTCTAAATATCAACAAAACCTAGATTACCCTTTATATGAAATGACCAGCTCTGGGCTTACAGAGAAGTGGAAAGATGTTAGCCCTAATAAACACCGTGTTGGTGATTACACTCATGAGGTGAACTACGGCGACTTAACAATCGATTGGCAAAAAGCAGACCCTACCATTCGTATTGCGCTTAAAGGTATCAAGGGTGATGAGATAATGCACACCGAGTTCGCGTTATCGACGATAAGCCCATACCAGTAAACATTGCCTGCTGCGCATATCCTAAACACATGCCCGCAGCACATGCCTGCAAACATGGAATAAGCCTTGTTTGCGGGTATTTCTCTCTATCCCATCTAATTAAAATATCTTACACTGTGTCAATTAGTTAGTTTCAAGCAAGGACAGTGTAAAGTGCTGAATATAATTCAATCAAATCGCATGGAAGCACTGCAAGCGCGGTTTCACGCTCTTCTTAAAGTTAATCCGCTAACGAGCCCTTTTAAAAAAGAAATTGTGCTCGTGCAGTCACCGGGTATGTCGCAGTGGCTAAAAATCGGTTTAAGTGAACACTTAGGGATTGCCGCTCAGGTTGATTTTCCGCTGCCTTCGAGTTTTATATGGCAGCTTTACCAACAATTATTGCCTGATGTACCCAGTGAATCACCGTATAACAAAGCGAACCTTGCTTGGAAGCTGTTTGCGATTTTACCAAACTGCATTGATGAGCCGCTGTACTTACCACTTAAAACCTATTTGGATGGTGACAGTGAAGGGCAAAAAACCTTTGCCTTGTGCGAGAAAATTGCCGACGTTTATGACCAATACTTAATGTATCGCCCTAATTGGATTGCCACTTGGGAGCAGGGCATTGATGAACTTGATGATGTTGATGTGGGCATTGCACCATGGCAGCCAGATCTCTGGCGCAAGCTGGTGGCACACAGTAAAGAGCTTGGGCAAAGCCAATATCACCGCGCCAATATGCAAGACAAGCTGCTTGCAGCCCTTGAAAAAATGGACGCAAACCTATTACCTGAGCGTATTAGCTTATTTGGTATTTCTGCAATTGCGAGTAGCCAGCTTGAAGTATTTCAGGCCATTGCGAAAAAAACGCAGGTGTTTTTGTTTTTCTTTAACCCAAGTGAACATTACTGGGGCGACACACTCGATGAAAAAACAGCAGCCAAGATTGCTGCTAAATATGCCAAACGCCCGCAGTTACAAGCGCTTGAAGACAGCGCGAAAAACCCTGATCACGAGTACTTTTTTATTGGTAACCCATTACTCTCGTCGTGGGGTAAATTAGGCCGAGACTATTTTGAGCAGTTACTGCAACTAGATGCGCAGTGGCTTGATGGATTCGATAACGAGTTTGATCAAAGCTTGTTATCGCAAATACAGTCTGAAATTTACCAATTAGCTTTTAAGGGTGAGTCATTAACGCCTGATAAAGAATGGTTTATTAATGACGAAGGCAAATTGCCGATTCAGGCTGATGACACCAGTATTGTGCTGAGCGATTGTCACACGCCACTTCGTGAAGTCGAACGACTACACGATTACTTGCTTAATTTATTCAATGAAAATAAAGCACTAACACCGAAAGATATTATTGTAATGATGCCGGATGTTGGCACATATAGCCCGTATATTGAGGCAGTGTTTGGTGGTGCAGAAGGGCGACGCTTCATCCCTTATGCGTTAGCCGATTTAGCCATAGAGCAAGAAAAACCAGTACTTAGCTCGTTTGCCAGTTTAGCTGATTTACCATACTCACGCTTTGGTGTATCTGACATTCTTGATTTACTGCAAGTCACGCAAATTGCCGAAAAATTTAACCTCGAAGCTCATGAGTATGAGCAAATTGGTTTTTGGCTTGAACGCGTTGGCGTTAAATGGGGCTTAGATGCCGCTCACAAAGACAGTTTTGGCTTACCCGCGATAGATTTAAATACCTGGCAACATGGCCTAAACCGCTTGTTATTAGGTGTTGCACAACGTGATGAGCAATTGCCGTTTTCGGGGATTTACAGTGCCGATGAAGTTGAAGGTATGGCACTGAATACCTTAAATAAACTTATTGAATTTATTGATGTACTGGCCCGTTATAAAACTAAGTTGCAAGCTGATGCACCGCTTAACGAAAAGGCAGATATTCTAAAAGAGTTATTAAACGATATATATAGCGATGAAGGCGAACAAAGCTGGGATTTATTAGTGCTGCAAAAAGTGCTCGATACACTGATTAAGCATTATGACAATGGCGATTACCAACAAGCTGTTTCGCAGCGCATTGTTAGTTACCTTGTAAAACAAGGTATTCAAGAAAAAGGCGTAGGACAGCGCTTTTTAGTGGGGCAAGTTAACTTTTGTACGCTGATGCCAATGCGTGCAGTGCCATTTAAAGTGGTGTGCATGCTAGGTTTAAATGATGCAGATTACCCGCGTACCGTTCAGCCAATCGGTTTTGACTTAGTGCCTTTCTCAAAACGCCAAAAAGGCGACCGCTCTCGCAAACTTGATGACCGTTACCTGTTTTTAGAAGCGATTTTAAGTGCCCGTGAGAATTTATACATCAGTTATATTGGCCGTTCTTGTTTTGATAATCAACCAAGAATGCCCTCAACTTTAGTGAGCGAGCTTTTGGAATACATAGCCCGTAGCTTTGAGTTTGCTGAACAAGACACTCACTTAAAGCTACCAGAGGCGCTGATTAATTATCAGCACTTACAGCCATTTAACTCGGCTTATTATCTGACCACTAACAAAGAAGGTAATAAAAGCCAAACTGATGACGAGCAAAAAGCAAACAAACCTTTAGCCACACAATTACACAGCTATAACCCTGTGTGGATGCCAACTCAAGCTGTTAACCCTGAGCCACAGCAAGCTCTTAGTGTTCAGCCAGAAAGTAGTGTTGAGTTAACTCAGTTTATTCGCAGTATTTGCCAGCCGCACGAGAGCTTTTATCAACAAAGTTTGGGTTTACGCTTACCGCAATTTAACGATATCGCTAAAGATGAAGAGCCATTTAGTTTAGATGCATTACGCCGCTACTTTTACCTCGATGAAATTCTCGAAGCGAGCATTCAAGAGCTACCGCTTAATAAAGCGCAAATTATGCAGCGCGGTGAATTACCCCAAGCCCATGTTGGCGACCTTGTGTTTGAAAGTATGCAGCACCGAGTTGATGCGCTTGCTGGGCAAGTGAAAGCGCATATTCAAGGTGATGAAGCATTACCCGTTGAAGTAAATATTAAAATTGCCAATACCACACTAGAAGGTTGGTTAAATCATATTTATGGTCAAAAACAGGTGTTTTATCGCACCGCCAGTATTAAAGCAAAAGATGTAATTCGTGGCTTTGTGCATCATTTAGCGGCGCAAATAATGGGTCAGCCTGTTGAAACCCTTATTCTTGGTTTAGACAAGCAAATTAGTTTTTCACCTTTGTCAGAAGACGATGCCCGTAGCTATTTAAATGATTGGTTTTCGCTTTATGAAACGCTTTTAACTCGTCCTGTGGCGTTTTTTCCGGTCAGTGGTTACGAGTACATAAAAACAGATAAAGACATGGTTAAAGCAAACAATAAATTCGCGCCGCAATACATAGGCATAGGTGAAGGTGAAAACCCATACATTCGCTTAACCATAAAAAACCTTAAAGACTGTGAAGAAGAGTTTATAAAATGGAGCGAGCTGCTGTTATCGCCAATTGTTGAATTAGCACAGGAGGCAGATCATGCAAACGCTTAATCCAATGAGTATGGCGCTGTGTGGGCAAAGCCTTATTGAAGCAAGTGCCGGTACAGGTAAAACCTACACCATTACAGGTTTGTATTTACGGTATTTGTTGGGCTTACAAAAAGCGACTGGTGAAGATGAACAATTAAATACGCCTCTAAGTGTTGAGCAAATACTGGTGGTGACCTTCACTGAAGCCGCAACTCAAGAAATTAAAGACCGTGTACGGGCGCGTATAATCAATGCCAGAGATGCACTGCTTGGTAAAAAGCCCGATGATGAGCTGATTGAGCAAGTAATTAACGAGGTGACTGACAAACACGTCGCATTTGATTTGCTAGACGCCGCGGCAAAGTCGATGGATGAAGCCGCTATATTCACTATTCATGGCTTTTGTCAGCGAATGCTTAAACAACATGCTTTTGAATCAGGGGTGGCGTTTAACTTAGAGTTTATTTTAGATGAGCGTGAGCTTATTCAAGAAACCCTTAATGACTTTTGGCGTGCCTTTGTTTACCCACAATCAAAAGAGCGCACGCAAGCAATTACCGATATTTTCCCCGTGCCGGCTTCACTGTATTCACAGGTGGTGAGTTTACTCAATAAACAAGGGGCAACAATCACCCCTGAGTATAACCTTGACGAAATATGGCAAGCGCGCGACAACTTTGTGGCAAAAGTACCAGCATTTAAAACGGCATGCCGTGAGAGTGAATTTATTAATGCTGTAAAAGCATCTGATTTAAGTGGTTCAAAAACTCCAGGTCGAAAAAACAGCCTTGCTGCGCTTGAAGAGTATATAAACAATGATGAGCTATTTTTTGTATTTGGTACCAGTAAATACTCGTTCGAAGTGTGGAGCACAGAGAATTTAAGCGACCCTGCGAATTATAAGAAAAACGGCAGCTTGCTGAGTCATGAAATGCTGGCTCAGTTTGATGAAATGGCTGAACTGAGTAGCCTTATCAATAACGGATTGAATATTGCGATAGTGCAATATGCTGCTAAATGGGTGGCAAGTGCATTAGCTAAACGCAAGCAAGAGCAAGGCGTTATTACTCCAGATGACTTACTCAGTAATTTGCATCAAGCGCTTTTAAGTGAGCAAGGCCAAGCATTAAGTGAAAAAATTGCCGCCTTGTTTCCGGTTGCCATGATTGACGAATTCCAAGATACCGACCCAGTTCAATATGGTATTTTTAGCCGCATTTATGGCATTAAAAACACCACGCTTGCCATGATAGGTGATCCAAAACAGGCTATTTATGGCTTCCGTGGTGCTGATATTTTTACTTATATTGGCGCAAAACAAGCCGTTTCAGAGGGCAAGCAATACACCCTAGATACCAACTACCGCTCAAGTGAAGGGGTTGTTGATAGTGTAAACCGCTTATTTGCTAAAAATGCTAATAGCTTTATTTACAACGATGCGATCCCATTTCAAAAGGTTAATGCGAAGGGAAAACAGCAAGACAAAGCGTTTTTAATAAACGGTGAAATGCCCAGTTCGTTTGAATTTTCGGTTTTTGTTGATGAGTACGCCGAAGCCCACAACAAGCCAACCAGCAAAGGGGTGGCTCAACAGGCACTGGCTTTGCAGTATACGAAAAAAATTACTGAGCTACTCAAGCAAGCTAATGCAGGCGCTGCAACCATTGCAGGAAAGCCTCTCACGGCTGCTGATATCTGTGTGTTAGTGCGTGACCGAAACGAAGCACAGTTGATGAAAACAGCACTAGCAGAAGCCGCCATTGCCAGCGTGTATTTGTCCCGTGACAGTGTGTTTAACCAAGAGCTTAGTCATCATTTACTGAACTTTTTAACGGCATTGCATGGTCAGTATGATGAATCATTACTGCGTGGTGTGCTAGCCGGGCCATTGTTTTGTTTAAGCTACAACCGTATTTATGAGCTTCACGAAAATGAAAGTGCATGGCAAGAGCATTTAAACTTTTTTGCTCAGCTTGCTCACATTTGGCATAAACAAGGCGCTATGGCGATGCTCGAGCGTTTATTAAGCCATAATCAGCTCGCAGCACGTTGGCAAGGTTTAGGTTACAACGTTGAGCGCTGGCTCACCGATTTCCGTCATTTAGGGGAAATCTTACAGCAAAAGCAAATTGAGCTTGAGGGCACCCACAGATTGCTGCGTTGGTTTGCGCAAAAAGTTAGTCAACAAGATGGTGAAGCGGTGCAAGTACGCCTAGAAAGCGATGCTAATTTGGTGAAAATTGTCACCATGCACGCCTCAAAAGGCTTAGAGTACCCGATTGTATTCATGCCGTTTGCCTGTGGTTATCGTGAAAGCAAAGAAGCCCTTTACCATAAAGACGGTAAGCTGATTTTTGACCTTGCTAAAAGTGACGACGCAATGCAAAAAGCAGAGCAAGAGCGCTTGGCTGAAGATTTACGCTTACTCTATGTGGCATTGACTCGTGCCGTGCATTTTTGTTCTGTGGGTATGTATAACATTTCGCAAGGTCGTAGTGCTCGCCCTGGAATTCAAAGTACCAGCATTGGTCACGTATTATTTGCAGGGTTAGAGATTAAATCGGGCGATGAATGGCGCGCATTGTTACAACAATTTTGTGAAGGCTCTGCGCACATGCACTATGAGGCGTTTAGCGAAGCTGGTGAGCTTGAAAAGTTAACTTTTGCTGGTGCTGACAGTGAGCAAGCCTATCAAGTTAATACTGTTAAAGCAGACATTCAGCGTGATTGGCGCTCAACCAGCTTTAGTAGCTTAACGCTGAAAAAGCATACTGATCATATTGAACTTGGCCGCAGTGATGAAGACCACGAAAAAGATGAGTTTTTAGCCCAAAATGCCAATGCTTTAACACCTTACAGCTTCCCTAAAGGGGCAAAGCCGGGTAGTTGTTTGCATGAAATATTTGAGCAATTAGACTTTACCGACCCTTATGCGTTAACGCGCCCAGCCAGCGAGCAAGATGACCACGCCCTTGATAAAGTGATCAAAACGTTATTCGAAAAATACCATATTGACGATAGCTGGCAGGAAATGACCGAGCAGTGGATCCTTGCTGCACTGAATTGCCCACTAAACGATAAAGGGCTTAGTTTATCAGTACTTGAGCCCGATACCTGTTTGGTCGAAATGGAATTTAACTTACCGCTGTTATCACTCTCAAGTGATAAGCTTAACCAAGTGTTGGTAAAGCACTTTAATTTACCAGGGCAGCTTGATTTTAGTGAGGTGCAAGGCTTACTAAAAGGCTTTATAGATTTAATATTTTGCTGGCAGGGTAAGTATTATATTCTTGATTATAAATCGAACTTTTTAGGTAATAATGCGGCTGATTACCAACATGAGCAACTAGAGCAAGCCATGACCAGTCATCAGTATCATTTGCAGTATTTAATTTATACCGTGGCACTGCACCGTTTATTAAAACAACGTATTCAAGATTACGATAGCGATACGCATTTAGGGGGTGTTTACTACACCTTCTTACGTGGTATGAGCGAAGGACAAGGGGTGTATTTTAATCAGTTAACAAAACAGCAGATAACTGAGCTGGATAGCTTATTCGCACAAGGAGCCATGCTATGAGTCAACTGACATTCGGCTTTGATGACCATGAGCCAAACGAGCCAATGAATAAGCAGCCAGAACAACATGCCCAAAGCGATTTAGTGTTGCCTGCCACAGAACTTAAAACACAGCCGTTACTGAGTTATTTACTTGAGGCAAAACGTATTCGCTTAGTTGATGTTAAACTCGCAGAGCTATTGACTGGCACAGAAACACTGGTAGAGAATAACGAAGCAGCGCACAACGAAGTGTTTTACCTGATTTTATTACTTGCGGCCGCGCAGCAAAGTCAGCACAGCTGCTTAGAGCTCGTGAATATAAACTGGCAAAATCCGTTTGAAATTAGAGAGCAAAGCTTTGCTGATGCCAGCATTGCAGCCCCTGAGGTTTTAACCCCGTTTGCTATGGAATTTAGCCTTAATGAGGTTGTTAATAAACTAATGAATGCTGAGTGCGTAGGGGACGACAAGCCACTACTGTTGTTTGCGAATAAACTTTATTTTGCCCGCTTGGCAGAGTACGAAACCACACTGGCTTCGCGTTTACATCATTTAGCAACGAAAGAACTCACCCTTGATGAAGCCGAATTAACGGCATTACTTGAGGTGTATTTTCCTAGCAGTGACCATACAACCAACCTAAGCGATCCTATTAAAACATTAAACTGGCAAAAAGTAGCCTGTGCGATTGCTGCAACAAAAGGCTTTAGTGTGATCACTGGGGGCCCGGGTACAGGTAAAACCACAACTGTAACTAAGCTATTGGCCATATTACAATCTTTGTATGCCAGTGCGCCGCTAACAATTAAGCTGGTTGCACCGACAGGTAAAGCGGCAGCGCGTTTAACCGAGTCGATTTTAGGGGCAAAACAAAAGCTTAGTATGATCCCTGATAATATCGCGCCACTTATTCCTGACAGCGCGCAAACGATTCACCGTTTACTGGGCGTTATTCCGCATACCAACAAGTTTCGCCATAACAAGCGTAATAAGCTGCATTTAGATGTACTGATCATTGATGAAGCGTCGATGGTTGATTTGTCGCTTATGGCAAAACTAATCGAGGCATTACCGAGCCATGCAAGGCTTATTTTACTGGGTGATAAAGACCAATTAGCCTCGGTTGATACGGGCAGTATTCTTAGCGACCTATGCCAAGGGTTAGAGCTTGGCAAAATGCCTGATTACAGTAGTGAAAGAGCAGCGCAGCTTAATCGCGTTTGTTTTAATAATCAGAGCGAAATACCCCCGGCGAGCAGTCATTTTGTACTTAACGATTGTATTGCGTTTTTACAGCAAAGTTATCGTTTTGATGGTAGCAGCGGCATTGGTCAATTAGCACAAGCTGTAAATACCAATAACAGTGGCTTACTGGGCTATGTTGAGCAAACGATTAATCAAGGTGGCTTTAAAGACCTTAAACTTAATTACAGCGTAATTAGTAAACCGATTGAGCAATTTGTGCAACAAGCTGCGTTGCAATATCACGATTATTTGCAGCTTATCCAGCAAGGGGCAAGTGTTGCCAGTGTGCATAAAGCCTTTGCGCATTATCAGTTGTTAGCTGCAGTCAGAGAGGGTGATTACGGTGTAAATAGCCTTAATCAGCGTATTGAAAAAGCACTGGCTCAACAAGGTTTAATCTCGCCATATCAAAGGCATTACGTGGGTATGCCAATTATGATCAGCCAAAACGACTACCAACTAAAACTGTTTAATGGCGACATCGGTATTTTAATGCACGATGAGCAAGGTCAGTTAAAAGCCATGTTTGTTGATGAACAAGAAAATATTCGTGCCTTTTCGCCCGCACGCTTACCTGCTCACGACAAAGTGTATGCCATGACAATTCATAAGTCGCAAGGCTCTGAATTTGCTTACACAGCGATGATTTTACCGCCAATAAAACAGGCTAATCAGGGCATTAACAGACAATTGGTTTACACGGGGATCACCCGCGCGAAAACCACATTTGAGCTGGTGGCCGATAAAAATGTATTGCTCATGGCAATGAATAAGTCTGTTACTCGTGCATCGGGTTTATACGATAGGTTAAAACATGAAGCTAGTTAAAGTAACGAGTGACCAACTCAACGAGTTAATGGGTTGGTTTAACTCAGAGGCTGAACTGCGTATTTGGTCTGGGCCATTTTTTAATTATCCATTTGATACGCAAAGCTTTAAGAATGATTTAAACCTAGATGCGCTGAATTCCTTCGCGTTGGTTAATGACGAAGGCTGCATGTTAGGGTTTGGTCAATACTATTTACGTGAAGGTCGTTGCCATTTAGGACGGCTAGTTATCGCGCCAAGTGAGCGAGGCAAAGGTCTTGCGAAAGTGTTGATAAATTTACTAGGAGAGCAGGGCAAACAGCAGTTGCAGTGTGATAGCTTGTCGTTGTTTGTATATACCCATAATACCCTTGCTAAAACAGCTTATGAAAAAATGGGGTTTATTCAAACCCAATACCCCGCTGACATGCCACTGGATGGCTGTATTTATATGACCTGCTAAGAACGTTTAAAGCTGCTTTTACGAAACAGGTTAGGTTGCCAGCCAAAGTGTATGGCGCCTAATCTTAAACAGACCGTCACAGCAAATGCGCCAAGAATGCACCAAATATAACTCACCTCTAGGGTGAATAAAGCCGCGTAAGTTAACCCGCCAGATAAGCAAGCGGTTGAATAGAGTTCTTCACCCATTACTAAAGGCACTTCTCGGCAGATCACATCACGCATCAGGCCACCAAAAATACCTGTGGTCATACCCATGGTGATGGCAACAATCATATCTGCGCCGCCGATCAGCGCCTTTTCGATACCAATAATGTTGAAAATTGCCATCCCTACGGCATCCATTAATAGCATGGTGGTGTTACTTAAATCGGGTAAGTGACGAATAGATAAAATAGAGGCGAATATGGCTATGTAAGTTGCGTACAAATAATCGGGCTGAGCTATCCAAAATACTGGTTTGTTAAGCAATATGTCTCGAAGTGTGCCACCACCTAGAGCTGTGACTGTGGCAACAACCACCACACCAAAACCACCAACACTTTTTTCATGGCCCAGCAAGGTGCCAGAAATAGCAAAAAACGCTACACCGATAATGCTTAAAAAATGAAAGTATTCTGATGTCATGGGGTTTCCTTACCTGTTTATAGTAACTAAACCCTAGCAAAATGAACTTTATTGATGCTGAACAGCTAAGAAAATAGGGCGGGTAGTGATGTCACCCGCCGGTAAGAAAATTTTTATTATTTTAGGTAATCAACCACTAATTGCGTCATTGCATTTACGCCAAGCTGTAAAGCTTTTTCGTCTGCAAAAAAGTGTGGTGAATGGTTACTAGGTGCTGTAACTGCATCTTGACCTTTTGGTGTGACACCTAAGAAAAAGAACATGCCCGGTGTTTCTAAGGCGTAGTAACTAAAGTCTTCGGCACCTGTGATAAGTGGCGTTGTGATCAGGTTTTCTTTGCCAACCACACCAGCAAGAGTTGGTGTCATTTTCTTGGTTAATTCAACATCGTTTACTGTTACTGGGTAACCATGATCAATGTGAACATGTGCTTCTGCGCCACCTGATTCAGCTACCATCTCAGCGGTTTTAGCTAAACGTTTTTTAATGTCAGCACGCATTTCTTGGTCAAAGGTACGGATTGTGCCCACCATTTCAACTTGATCAGGGATGATGTTGTTACGCACACCGCCATTAATGGCACCAAATGAAACCACCGAAGGCGCTTTAGTCACATCAACTTGGCGAGAAGCGATGGTTTGTGTTGCCATAATAATTTGTGATGACGCCACAATTGGGTCAACCCCATTCCAAGGGCGAGAACCGTGAGTTTGGCGACCTTTTACTGTGATTGTAAATTTGTCGGCGCTGGCCATTAGCGGCCCTTCACGAAAACCAATTTGTCCGGTATTAAGTGAACTGGTTACGTGTAAACCAAATACGGCTTCTGGCTTTTCTTTAAATAAGCCTTCTTTAAGCATCAGCTCAGCACCACCTTCTTCACCATCAGGAGCACCTTCTTCAGCAGGTTGGAAGACAAACAGAATATCACCCGCGAGCTCTTCTTTAATTTTTACTAAAGACTCAGCGGCTGCCATTAAAATAGCCACATGGTTATCATGACCACAGGCATGCATTACGCCAACGGTATTGCCTTTGTACTCTGTTGTTTGAGTTGACGCGAAAGGTAAGTCTACTTGCTCTTTAACAGGTAATGCATCCATATCAGCACGTAGCGCAATAAGCGGACCTTTTTTGCCCCCCTTAAGTTTGGCAACTACACCGGTATGTGCCACACCTGTTTGAACCTCAAGGCCTAGAGAACGTAAATGCTTAGCCACGTATTTAGCTGTTTCAAACTCACGGTTACTAAGCTCTGGGTATTTGTGTAAATGACGGCGCCATTTAATGACTTTTTCGCTGACGCTTTTATTGGCAGATTTAAGTTCAGTATTAATATCACTCGCAAATGCAGGGGTAGAAATAGCACTGAGAAGTAGGCTGGTCGAAAGTAGTTTGTTTAACATCCCGTATCCTTTTATTATTTAGATATCCAAACAATCTGTGAAACGCTGAATTCTGCATTTTGAGGTGGCTTGGATATATGCACACTACACCAATGTAAAGGATAAACACTTGAATGAACAAGACCTTTCGGTAATTAACCAAGACAAATGGTTTAAAAATCGCACACAATTATTTAGGGACAAGCTAGTAAAAAATGCTAAATTAATCACCTTAAATGCGGGTGATGCATTGTTTTTGCGTGGTGATGAAAATACCGGTCTGTATTGTGTTATTAATGGTGTGCTTAGAGTTTCTGGGGTCAATAGCCAAGGCAAAGAAGCCGTGCTCAGTTTTGTAACCGGTGCTATGTGGTTTGGTGAAGTGGCTTTGTTTGATGGTGGTAAACGCACCCACGATGTGTATGCTCAAACTGCGGTACGACTTTTACACGTACCTGAGCGGGCATTAACTCAGTTATTACAAGAGCATCCTGCATATTGGCATGACTTTGGGCTGCTGCTTACCAATAAAGTGCGAAATCTGTTTGACTCATTAGAAGATCACGCACTCCTTACAGCAAAGCAAAAGGTGAGTAAGCGGTTATGCATGCTTTTTCAATCGTCACACCAAAGCTGTTTGCCGCTTACCCAGCAACAACTTGCCGATATGACCTATTTAACACGGCAAACCATTAACCAAATATTACAATCCCTGCAAGCTGACTCAATTATTAACCTTAAATATCAAACGATTGAGATTATTGATATCGATAAATTGCAATCTCAATGCTAGCTTGGAACTAAAATTGCTGCAAGGTTGTAATCAAGCTTAAATGGAAGACAACTTGTGGCAATTACATTTCATAATCAATATAACCCTTATCACGCTTCGGTTGCTGCTAAGCTGTCGCAAACGGCTCGCACTGAGGGTGTGAAAGCAATGCATACGCCAGCATCTTCAGCACAACAACTTTTACAAAAGCAGCCTGAGCCCAGCTCTTTTTTAGCACAAGCTCAAGAAGCTTTGGTTTATCAGCGGCTCGGGGTTGATAAAGAGAAAATTGATGAAATAAAAGCGCAAATAGAGAAGCTTACTGAACAAATGCAACAACAAGGTGCCGATACTAAAGCACTGCAAGAAAAAATGAATGAGCTGCAAGCGATGCTCGATGAAGAATATCAAAAAGATCGCGAACGCATGGATATGCGACCAGAAGCTGAAAAAGGCAAAGTTATTGATGCGCTGGTTTAATGTGTGATTTTAAGCTAGCAACTTTAAATGTCGGCTAGTTGACATTCTTGTTGGTGAATTTTCTGCTAATCTGAATTTTGAACACAGTTTTGGCAGGAAAAACAATGAAAACATTAAAACAACAACTGACAAATTACGCCCTTTATCACCGTTCTAAACGCAATATTGTCACTCACTTTATCGGCATCCCATTAATTGTGTTTGCAATTATTTGTTTATTGCAACGCGTCACGCTTATCTCAGAGCCTGCTGTTATCTCCTTGGCAACCGTGGTAATTGCGCTCACCTGTCTTTATTACTTAATGCTTAGCTTATCTGTGGGGTTAATTATGGCTGTATGCTTAAGTTTGTTAAGCATTGCTGCTGAGCCTGTGGTGTCGCTTTCAACAGAGTTATGGCTAACTGTGAGCATTGGCAGTTTCGTGGTTGGTTGGGTGTTTCAGTTTATTGGTCACTATTTTGAAGGTAAAAAGCCAGCCTTTGTTGATGATTTAATTGGTTTGGTCATAGGGCCGTTATTTGTATTAGCAGAGTTCTTGATTATGCTTGGTTTTTATAAAGATATTGCTGATCATATCGAACAACATGCAGGGCCTAATAAAGCATAACAACAATAATAAGGAACACACATGCAATTAAATGGTAAAACAGTTTGGGTTACTGGGGCATCTTCTGGAATTGGTGAGGCACTTTGTGAGCAATTGGCGGCAAAAGGTGCAACGCTAGTACTGTCTGCCCGTAATGAGGAAAAACTCAACGCTCTTAATACAAGACTCGGCGGTAATCATCATGTAGTCGCCCTTGATTTGGCAAAGCCCGAAGCCTTACTTGAAGATATGCCAGCAGTGATCGAGCGAATTGGCCGCATTGATGTGCTTATCAATAACGGTGGGGTGTCGCAGCGTAGTCTATTTTTAGAAAACGAATTTACGGTTTATCGCCAACTGATGGAAGTAAACTATTTTGGTTTAATTGCTTTAACTAAGGCGGTCGTACCACAGATGGTGAAGCAAGGTATGGGCATGGTGGTATCAATTAGCAGTGTAGCGGGTAAAGTCGGTTCAAAGTTTAGAACGGGTTATTCGGGCTCTAAATATGCGGTCGTGGGCTTTATGGATTGCTTAAGAGCAGAACTAGCCGACAAAAATGTGAATTGCCTGACTATTTGCCCAGGTTCAATTAAAACAGCCATTGCGCATAATTCGTTAGATGGTCAAGGTAAACCGCAAAATAAGCCAGAGGAATCAATCGAAAACGGCATGGATGTGGCAAAAGCGGCTGCAAAAATGATTAAAGCCATTGAAGCCGAGAAAGATGAAGTTGTTATTGGTGAAGGAATAAGTGGTTTAGCACCGACTATCAAGCGTTTTTTCCCGGGCTTTTTTAATCGCCTCACAGCAAAAATGAACTACAGATAATTTATAGTCATTTGTTAGCGAATGATTCTCAGTAAACAATGCGCAACTTGGGTTGCGCATTTTTTGTACCAAATGGTCGGATTATTATCACTTTAATCGATAAAAGGCACTAGTTTGCTATGGTTAAACGGGGATGGATTAGCATACAATGGGGTAAAAGTAGTCCAAACAAGAGAGAACAACAATGGCCGCATTTGGTACTGTATTTATGCCACAAATGATCCAAGCACGTTTTGCTGATAACTCATGGAGTGAAAGTGCGCTGGTCCCATCTGATAAAATCGAATTACATGCGGGTGCTCACGTATTACATTACTCAAGCACCTGTTTTGAAGGATTAAAAGCATTTCGTCACGAAGATGGCTCGGTCTATATCTTTCGTATGGATGCTAACATTGCGCGTATGAAACAAAGCTCTAAGTTACTAAACTTACCTGACTTTGACGAAACCATGCTTGAGCAAATGATCAAAGACATTGTAAAAGAATACGCAGACGAAACACCAACACCACCGGGGTCTATGTATATTCGCCCAACTCACATTGGTACAGAAGCGGCTATTGGTAAAGCGGCTGCACCGTCAATGAGTTCACTACTGTATGTATTACTTTCGCCAGTGGGTGATTACTTTGCTGGTGGTGCTACAGCATTACGTGTATTACTTGAAGAAGATGGCATGCGCTGTGCACCACACATGGGTATGGTTAAAAGTGGTGGTAACTACGCAAGTGCATTAGGTCCAATCTTAGAAGCTCGCTCAGAGCATCAAGCAGACCAAATTTTATTCTGCCCTGGTGGTGATGTACAAGAAACTGGTGCTGCAAACTTCATTCTAATTGATGGTGATGAAATCATCACAAAAGCACTTGATAGCACATTCTTACACGGTGTAACACGTAATAGTATTTTAACGATTGCTAAAGATTTAGGTATGACAGTATCTGAGCGTAACTTTACTGTGTCTGAGTTACTAGAAAGAGCCGCTAAACCAGGTACTGAAGCTGCGTTATCAGGTACTGCTGCGGTACTTACTTCGGTTGGCACACTTATTCATAACAACCAAGAGTTTAAAGTGGGGTCGGGTGAGCCGGGTGAAAAAGTCGCAAAATTACGCCAAGCATTGAATGATATTCAATGGGGTAAATCAGCAGATACTCATGGCTGGTTAACAAAAGTATAATCGCTGAGCAAATACATGCTTTGAAGAGCCACGTTACTACGTGGCTTTTTTGTTTTTACATTGGTTTACAGCACTTCCGGTGTTTAACCGCAAATTACTAGACATTCTAATGCTTTAATTTTACTTTCATTTTATTAACAATAACTAAAAGTAAATTTATTATGATCAAGAAAACACTAGCATGTGCGATTGTTGTTGCATTGGCGGGCTGCGGTGAGTCTACCCCAACAAAAACAGAACAAACAGTGAAAACTGCAGAGGTTAAAGCTGCTGTGAATTATCCAGAAACTAAAAAAGGCAATGTTGTTGACGAGTACTTCGGTGAGAAAGTAGCCGATCCGTATCGTTGGTTAGAAGACGATATGAGCGACGAAACAGCCCAGTGGGTTAAAGCCGAAAATGACGTTACCTTTTCTTATCTAAAAAATATTCCGTATCGCGATGAGCTAAAAACTACGCTTGAAAAGTTGATGAACTACGAAAAAGTCACAGCGCCATTTAAAGAGGGTGAGTACACCTACTTTTATAAAAACGATGGTCTGCAAAATCAGTACGTAGTTTATCGTAAAAAAGGCGACTCTGAAGCTGAGGTATTCTTAGATCCAAATACTTTCAGTAGCGACGGCACAACCTCAATGTCGGGCTTAACATTCACAGAAGACGGCACTTTAGCGGCTTATCAAATCTCTGAAGGCGGCAGTGACTGGCGTAAAATTATCATTATTGATACTGCGACTAAACAACCAATTGAAGAAGCATTAGTCGATGTAAAATTCAGTGGTATCTCTTGGCTTGGCAACGAAGGTTTCTATTATTCGAGCTACGATAAGCCAAAGGGTAGTGAGCTTTCTGCAAAAACAGATCAACATAAAGTTTACTACCATAAGTTAGGCACGGCACAAGCAGATGACCAATTAGTTTATGGTGGCACAGAGGCTCAGAAACATCGTTATATTGGTGCTGATGTAACCCGTGATAATCGTTATTTAATTATTGCTGCAAGTACTTCAACTTCAGGTAATAAACTGTTTATCAAAGATTTAACTAAGCCTGACAGCGAGTTAGTGACTATTTTAGATAACACTGACTCAGATACCTCAATTATTGATAATGACGGCTCGAAACTATATTTGGTGACTAACTTAAACGCGCCAAATAAACGTGTTGTAACTGTTGATGCAGCTGATCCAAGCCCAGAAAATTGGCAAGATTTAATCCCAGAAACTGACAATGTGCTTAGCCTTTCAAAAGGCGGTGACTACTTCTTTGCTAAGTATATGGTTGATGCGATTTCGCAAGTAAAACAATACGATAAATCAGGCAAATTGGTGCGTGACATCAGCCTACCAGGTGTGGGTACTGCATATGGCTTTAGCGGTAAGCACGATGCACAAACGCTGTATTACTCATTTACTAATTACACTACACCAGGCAATACCTATTCGTTTGATGTTGAATCAGGTAAGTCTGATGTGTACCGCAAGTCGGGCGCTAAATTTAATAGCGAAGAATATATCTCTGAACAAGTGTTCTATACATCAAAAGATGGCACCAAAGTTCCGATGATAATTTCGTACAAAAAGGGCACCGAACTTAACGGTAAAAATCCGACTATTTTATATGGTTATGGTGGCTTTAACGTGAGCTTAACACCAAGCTACAGCCCTACAATTGCGGCATGGCTTGAGCACGGTGGTATCTATGCTGTTGCTAATATTCGTGGTGGTGGCGAATACGGTAAAGAATGGCATGTAAATGGTACACAGCTTAAGAAACAAAATGTATTTGATGACTTTATTGCAGCGGGTGAGTACTTAAACGAAAAACAATACAGCTCACCTGATTACCTAGCGGTACGTGGTGGCTCAAATGGTGGCTTATTAGTTGGTGCGGTTATGACACAGCGCCCTGAGCTATTTAAAGTTGCGCTTCCTGCTGTAGGTGTTTTAGATATGCTGCGTTACCACACCTTTACAGCTGGTGCTGGTTGGGCGTATGACTACGGTACGAGTGAACAAAGTAAAGAAATGTTCGAGTACTTAAAAGGTTACTCACCAGTTCATAATGTAAAAGAGGGTGTTAGCTACCCAGCAACCTTAGTAACAACAGGGGATCATGATGACCGTGTGGTACCTGCGCATTCCTTTAAGTTTGCAGCAGAGCTACAAGAAAAAGGTGCTAAACAAAATCCGTATCTTATTCGCATTGAAACAAATGCAGGCCATGGTGCAGGAACACCAACAAGTAAGATCATCGATCAGTACGCTGATATTTATGGCTTTACTCTATACAACATGGGTGTTAAATCGCTATAAGGTAATGTATATATTACTTAACTAAAATTAAAAACGCCGAGCTTAGCTCGGCGTTTTTGTATCGATCAAGCGAATTGATATTATAAATCGATACCCAATGCGAAAATCATTTTGTAATCTTCTTTTTCTGGTACTACACCGTTTTCATCGGCAATCGGGTCGGCAAGGTAATCCCAAACTAATGACACATCAAAATCGATATCATCTGTGATTTCAAATTCAAACGCAGCCAAAGCATATTGTGAGTCACCGCCAGCATCACTGCTTGCAGTTAGGTAGCGATAGTTTAATGAAAAATCGATTTTCTTAGTGATTTCTAACTCATAATTTGTAGAAATAAACCAAGACATTGATGAGTTACTCTTATCTTCTCCAGCTGCTACAGTGTCAAATTGGGTTTTTTGATAAGCAGGCCCCGCTGTAAAATCCCATTCTGTTTTGTCGGTATCTATCACATAATAACCAACACCGGCGCCGACAGTGTATTTATTGGCGATATTTTGGAACGGGTCACGATAGTATTCGAAGAAAATAGGGCGATAATACATTTTTTGTGTGTAAAACCAGTCAAATGTACCGTTAGCACGAATATTGTTTTTAGTAATTTGATCATCACTGGTAGTGCGATAGCCTAAAATCTCAGATAAAAATCGACTTGAAGCAGTACGGCGCTTTATGTCAGCTTTAATAGAATATTCAGTTTGGTCAGTATTTCCACGGGCCAAATCAGCACCCATGGATAACTTTACAGTCCATGCACTGAGTTCGCTTTCAACTGAGGGAGCAATTGAGACTAAATCGCGATAACGGTATTTAGCTTCTTGTTCGCCAACTTTTACATAACCGCCCGATATATTAAGTGTACCACTGAGTTCATTGCCATCGTTAAAGCGAACCGTATGATGGCGATCTGAAATAATCATATAGATATCTTCGCGATCAATCATTAATGTATCAAGAATGTCGCTGTCAAACTCAACTTCTTTGTCGTACAAAGAGACAAGCTCGCCTTTGAGCCATTCGCCAGAATTAAGTCGCACCCAATCAAAGTGGGTTGCATCTTTAATTATTATGCCGCGCTCTTCGAGAAGCGGATCTGGAAGTGTTTCTGCGCTATAGCAAGCAAATGAACTTGCAACAGCTGCACTGATGAGCAGGTATTTTTTGAGCATTATTTCAATCCATGTTAAATAGAATGCATCTAAAGAAGTGCGATTATTTATTAATAACCTGCTTAATTTTAGAACACTATCAAATAGTGTTCAAAAATTACTTAAGCAGAGGGCAAAAACAAACGCTGATAGGTTTTGTAGGCGTATTCGTCACTCATTCCTGACAAATAATCACAGATTATGCGCATCGCATTATCGCCTTGTTGGTGCGCATTTAGCCACATTTCTTGCGTTGTTTCTGGTAATAAGCGCATTGGGTCGCTGGCAAAAGCACTAAATAATTCAATCAGCAGGTTTTGCCCTTTAAACTCCACTTGCTGCATCTTCGGCTCACGAATTAAGCGTTTAAAAACAAAATGTTTTAGCACGTTAAGAATTTCGGCAAATTCATCTGGAAGACTCACCGTGTACTGTAATATTTCAGATTCGAAATCTGCGTTTTGTACAACTAACTGAGCGTTAATAATAAAGGTGTTTACCAACTCACCAATGGCGTCTTTACGCTCATACTCGTGATGAGAAAAGAGTCTGGCGGTTATCGAGCTTAAATGAGTGGTTAGCCACGCAGAGTCAAGCTCTTGTAGTTGTACAAGGGCATGATTTTGCCAATCAGCCAACGTTAAAACCTCTGTTGCTATAGCGTCTTCTAAATCATGAACGGCATACGCAATATCGTCAGCTAATTCCATAATTGCTGAGTCTATCGATTTATAGTGGGTTTTGGCTCTAAATTCATCAACCTTATAATGACTGCTCAGCAGTGCTTTATCGTTATTAGACAGTGGCTCCATGATCCAGTCGAAAATATCTTTATCGTCGGTGTATAACCCCTTAGCTGGTCGCCAATGGTCAGCTTTAATAAAGCTACGCTGCTCGCTCAAAGGTGGAATGCTGTGCCACAAATCATCAATGAAGGCTGGATATTTAATAAAACCTAACAAGGTGCGCCTGGTTAAGTTCATGCCATAGCCATTTGAATAGGGCTCAAGCTTAGAGACAATTCTAAGTGTTTGCGCGTTACCTTCAAAGCCACCATGATCGCGCATCATGTAATTTAATGCTATTTCACCACCATGACCAAAAGGAGGGTGGCCAATATCATGAGCAAGGCATAAGGTTTCGAGTAAACTACCGCTAGGAAAATTCGTAAATTCAGGGTGCTGCTTTTTCAAATGGCGTAATAAACCACTGCCAATTTGGGCAACTTCTAAAGAATGAGTAAGACGAGTTCTATAAAAATCATTTAAGCCAATACCCATAATCTGAGTTTTGGCCTGCAAACGCCTAAATGCTGCGGCGTGTATGATTCGAGAGCGGTCAACCTGCCAAGCTGAGCGGTTATCGTTTGGACGATATTTTTGTTGATTAATAATGCGAGCTTGCCAAGATTGGCACATAAAAATAACCTTCCTATTCCTTGTTTGCTTACTTTTCAGTATACGCAAGCGCTTGAAAATTGCGAGCAAACTACACTGTTACGTCAATAGTTTGTCCCTTTTATGGGTGGTTTTATAGTGCTGAATTCGCTAAAAATCATCTGCTTTGGTATACTTCGCCTTTGTGTGTGCGTGAGTTAACCGCACATGAGTAGTAGTTTATTTGAGAGAATACATGCTTAAGTACGTTTTTCGAGCTTTATTAACCGCTTTTTTTGCATGGGCGTTATTTTCGCCATTTATCGAAAAAGAAGTGACAGTTGAAGAATCTGAACAAACTCAGAGCACGCCTACCGGAACCCAGCGCGTAATCAAAAAAGAAAAACCATTACATAATGTAAAACTGCCTGACTTTGCAGCATTTACTGATGTAAAAGAGAAGAAACATGCTTTTTTTGATTTTATTCGCCCACATGTTGAGGCCGAAAATAAAAAAATTTTACAGCAGCGAGCTAAACTAGAAATTGCGCGCATGATGCTTGAGTACAATGAGCCGCTTACGAGCAAGCAAAAGTCAGATATTAAAAAAATTCTTACCAGCTACAAGTTGCCTAACACTATTGACACTTTATCGCTTACCCAAGCACTACGTCGAGTTGATATCATTCCTAAAGAGCTTGCGCTAATGCAAGCAGCAAATGAATCAGCATGGGGCACGTCACGCTTTGCACGGATTGGTTTAAACTTTTTCGGTCAATGGTGTTACAAAAAGGGTTGTGGCATGGTTCCTCGTCGCCGTGCTAACGAAGCGGCCCATGAAGTGACAGCATTTAAATCGGTACGTGCTGCTGTAAGCTCATATTTTAAAAATATTAATACCCATGCTGCGTATAAAGATTTACGATTAATTCGTGCCGATTTACGTCGCCAGCAAAAACCTATAGAAGCAACCAAGTTAACACAAGGTTTGTTATCATACTCTGAGCGCCGTGAAGCATATATTGATGAATTAAACACTATGATAAATCAAAATAGAGCTTACTTTGATGAATAAACTCCTTCCATGGTTAAAAGCAGCAACCATCGCGGTTGCGCTAAGCGCGGTTTCCTCTAAAGCCGCAGCAACTGAATTTGTTATTGCTTATGATGGCTTTTATGATCGTTTAAAAGTCGTGAATAAAGGTGAGTTTCAATACGCTCAAGTTAACTTTTATTTGTCTGATATTGCTAGTAACGAAGTATGCACTATTAAATCAGGTAAAATAATTACAGAAAAACAAGAGTTTGACTTAACTTATACAGATAAAGCTCAGTTACTTTTACCTTTTGATAAGCAATTAGATACAGATAAAGCTGTTATTGTTGTGCAACCAGAAAACCCTAAACATGAATGCCAATTAAAGTTACAGATTGAAGCGACTGATTTGGCAGATTTTGAACTTAGTAAAGCAAACTTATATACGTTAAATGAAGAGTTTGACGAGCTGTTATCTGATTTATCAGGCTTTTTTGTCAGCAAATTAATGTGGTTTTTGCTTCCTGAACAACAAGGTGTTGTACTTAAATTTAATGGTCAAGACGCTATCTCGGCAAATGGCGTTAGCTGTAAAGAGCAGCGTTGCTCAATAAAAGTAACAGACGACTGGCAAGACGATAACACAGTACTAAGCAGTCATGCTGAGCTTATCAGCGCCACACCTTGGATTGTTAAATAACGGACTATATATTGGCTAAAAGCGTTTAAACTTCGACAAAAGGGACCTTAATTAGGTCCTTTTTTCGTTGTGAAGCACAGATAGTTCTTATGTTTCTTTTTTCAAAAGTTTATCTCAGCATTTAGACGTATGAGCAAAATTGAAAATTCATCGTAGTTAGTACAATTACTATGACTGTTTCTTTGCTCTAAATTATTCCCTTGATTCATATTTTTCCTAACTATTTGTATTGCTGTGTATTTAAGGTTCAGTGTGTTTTGAAACATAGAAATAGTCGGAATGTATTAGTTTTCTCTGATTGTTTTTTATTATAGAAAAAAGACTTGATTGTATATTGCTAGCCTGATCTTTACTTAATTATTAAGTGCTAACTTTCTATTTTTAAATGAATTTTTAAGGAATGAAAATATAGATTTAGATCAAGTTACTTAGCTATAACTGGCTTAAAGTAAAACTATAAAGTTCTCAATATAGGTAGTTATAGTTTAATAGGAGTCGTTATGCAGACAGTCAATGTCGAACCTGTATCAGTAAAACAGCAGAATTTATCCGAACACAATGCTAAACAGGATGTGGTTTTTGATCTAGATGTTAAAAACCCAAGCTTAAAGTGGAATGCTGACGGTAAATACCCGTATAAACGAAAAATGGACGTGATTGAATACGAGCGCCATAAACACGAATTGCAAATCGAACTTTTAAAAATGCAAGGTTGGGCCAAAGAGACTGAACAACAAATTGTGATTTTATTTGAAGGTCGAGATGCGGCTGGTAAAGGTGGCACTATAAAGCGTTTTATGGAGCATTTAAATCCTCGCGGGGCGCACGTAGTGGCTTTAGAAAAACCATCTGCAAGAGAGCGTGATCAATGGTACTTCCAGCGTTACATTAACCACTTACCTACTAAGGGTGAAATCATACTTTTCGATCGTTCTTGGTATAACCGAGCCGGTGTTGAGAAGGTAATGGGCTTTTGCGATGATCACGAATATTTGGAGTTTATGCGTCAAACACCTCAACTTGAGCGTATGTTGGTGAATAGCGGTATTAAGCTATTTAAATATTGGTTTTCGGTCAGTAGAGAAGAGCAATTTAGACGCTTTAAATCGCGCCAAAACGACCCACTCAAACAATGGAAGCTAAGCCCAGTTGATATGGCATCACTGGCTAAATGGCATGATTATAGTGATGCCAAAGATGCCATGATGTTTCATACCCATACTAAGGATGCACCTTGGACACAAATTCGATCTGACGATAAAAAGCGCGGGAGAATCAACTGTATGCGCCACTTCTTAAGTTGTTTAGATTACCCGGAGAAAGATCACGATGTAGTAAATTGTGTCGACTCGCTTATTGTTACCGAACCTACCCGCATGTCTATACGCCAGTGAAGGAGAATACTATGCAAAATTCACAGTCAGTATTTGAGAAACGTCTTGCTAAGCTCGAAAAAATTCTTGAAAAGAGTAAAAAAGAAGTGGCAAGAACCACTGAACTTGCAAAAGATGCAGCACTAAAAGCACAAGCAGCTGTAGAGTGTGCCAGCGAAGCTGAGAACCTAGCTGAAAATGCTAAAAAGCGCTTTAAAGCAGCAAAAAAGCAATTAAAAGAGGCTAAAGTGTTAAAAATTGCGCAGAAAAATGCGTCGAAAAAATCGGCTATAAAACGTGCCAAACGATTGGCAAAGAATAAAAAAGCTAAAACTAAAAGCGCTTAAAGTTAACAAAGGGCACATGGCTATTGTGCCCTTTGTTTTTATTAAGCGTATCGCTGGACATTTTTACGATTCTCGATATGCTAAATGTCAATTTTTCAGGGACTTAAAAGCATCTTAATGAAACCTTTAGCGTCTATTTTTGTTATTTTACTGCTATGTTCAGCGTGTAGTAGTCATTCACTTATCAACCAAGAAATGCAAACTAAGTTGCAAGGCTCATGGCAGTCTACAAATAGCCCAGTTTGTGAAGCTAATTTTCATATCGTAGCTTTCAAAAACAACACATTAGAAATCTCATATGACGAACAGGGCTATATTTCTGAGTCTGAAGCGAGAAAAACCTTCGTTTATAATATTCTCTCAGCAGAGAAAAATTTAGTCCGTGTGCAGCTT
This sequence comes from Pseudoalteromonas sp. bablab_jr010, assembly GCF_016464105.1. Lineage (NCBI taxonomy): Bacteria > Pseudomonadati > Pseudomonadota > Gammaproteobacteria > Alteromonadales > Pseudoalteromonadaceae > Pseudoalteromonas > Pseudoalteromonas sp. bablab_jr010. Next base: position 61,423 of record NZ_JACDWV010000070.1, read on the forward strand.
GAAAATGAAACTCGCTTAGATAATAAGGGCAAGCCAGTAGTTTGGCATCTAAAACCACTTAGAAATGATAAGTATTGCTGGGGTAGAGATGACTGGCCTGATCTTGCTTGTACAGCTTCCCGTTATAAATGCACAGTAAGCAATTAAGATGATCTCAAAAGAAGTCGCTAGAATTGTGCGTGTTGATCATGCAGGTGAATTTGGGGCGATAAGCATTTATAAGGCTCAGTTATTTGTCGCTAAGTTTTTATATCAAGATATCTCTGTACAGCTTAAAGAAATGCTAAATCATGAAATCGAGCATTTCAAAACTTTTGATTGTTGGTTAAAGGAACATAAAGTACGGCATTGCCACGCAATCTGGTTTTGGTCTTTGGGTGGTTATTGTTTAGGTTTGATTACTGCTTTATTTGGCCGTAAAGCAATTTGGGTGTGTACAGAAGCCGTTGAATCAACGGTTCTTCATCATCTAGAATGGCAATTAAGCTATTTAGAGAAAAATAATAAAAGCGCATATCAAACGGTACTAAGCATTCAACAAGATGAAATTGAACACCAGAACCTAGGCAAAGTGAATGGTTCAAGTTCACTTTATTATTCACCAATCAGATTAGTCGTTAAGCACTCCACTAAATTTGCTATTTGGCTTTCGACTAAGTTGTAAAACTAAAAAATAAGGATAATTAAATGAGAGTTTGTTTGCTGATTTTGTTTTCGTTGCCATTTATCGTGTGTTCGGCTCAGTCTGAGCCAAATGCAGAATTAGAATTTGAACGGTTCTATAATGCATTGAAAATGGATGAAATCTTCAATGGCCTTGGTGGTATTGTAGAGGTCGATACAAAGCAAATATTAGCAGATACACTAAAAGATTTACCTGAAAGTCAAAAGCAATTGTTGATAAATGCGATGGGGACATCGGTATTGGCAGAGCCAACAGACATGAGTGCCGCCAAGATGGCTTTTAAGCTTAAAATTCTTAGTTTATTATCACCACAAGAGCTTAAAATAGCAGCAGATTTTTATTCAACAAATATTGGTTTAAAAGCGCATAGAGCCATAATCGAGGCGGAAGTAGCTGCTTCGAACTTTTTAGATTAATTGTTGTTTCATATAAATTATTTAGTAAATCCAGAAAACACCACTTAACCTGTTTTAAATATAAATAACCTGAATCCTTAACCTTCATTCCCAAAGCGCTGTGCTGTACGTGGTATCTCTACAAGAGAAGCGTTTTAATTATCCCACGCTAATCATTTCAACTCGCTCAAAAAGTCCGTATAATCCACGCCGAACTTTTTACTATGAAACATGGCTTACTAAAGCCTGTATGAGCAGAGCAAATGAATCAAACTGATACTAGAAAAGAAACTCTTGAATTTAATAAACTTCAAAAGCGTCTAAGAAGGCATGTTGGTACCGCGATTACTGATTATAACATGATCGAAGACGGTGATGTTGTTATGGCATGTATCAGTGGTGGTAAAGATTCTTTTGCAATGCTAGATATTTTGCTTAATTTACAAAAAGCAGCGCCGATTAAATTTGAAGTTATTGCGGTAAACCTTGATCAGAAGCAGCCTGGTTTTCCTGAGCACATTTTGCCTGATTACTTTGAGACGCTAAATATTCCGTATTACATCGTTGATAAAGATACTTACTCAGTAGTAAAAGAAAAAGTACCAGAGGGCAAAACAACCTGTGGTCTGTGTTCACGACTTCGTCGCGGCACACTTTATTCATTTGCAGAAAAAATTGGTGCAACCAAACTAGCACTTGGTCATCACATGGATGATATCGTTGAGACAATGTTCTTAAATATGTTCCATGGTTCACGACTAAAAGCGATGCCACCAAAATTACGCTCTGATGATGAACGTAACGTGGTAATCCGTCCGTTGTCATATTGCCGTGAAAAAGATTTAATTAAATACGCTGAGCACAAAGACTTCCCGATCATTCCTTGTAATCTATGTGGCTCACAAGAAAACTTGCAGCGTCAATCAATCAAAGCCATGCTGACAGAGTGGGATAAGAAAACTCCAGGTCGTGTTGAGAGTATCTTTAAGTCTTTACAAAATGTTAGCCCAAGCCAGCTTGCAGACAGAAACTTATTTGATTTTGAAAATTTACCACTTGATAGAGAAGGCAATCGTGAAAGCTATGACTTTAGCGAGGCGGTGGTCTCATCAACAAACATTGATGAATCATTATTTATTGATGTAACAAATATATAAAACTCTTAAACTGTATATATAAAAAAGCCCCAAACAGGGGCTTTTTTAATATCTATTCAATAGGTTATTTAGCAAGTGGGCTTACATAGCCGTCTGGTTTTAATGCTAATACATCGCAGTCAAGGCTGTCAATCACATGCTCTGCTGTGTTACCGACAAGCGCTGCACTTAAGCCAGTACGTCCAACTGTACCAATCACTACTAATTCGCTGTTGAGGCGCGCAGCCACATCAGGAATAACATCTTCAGGTAAGCCTTCTTCAATGTGGCAATGAGCTTGGTCAATTTCAAAGCCTTCAGCTAATGAAAGCGTTGATTCAAAGTGATGTTTTTTAACTGATTCGTTGTAAACACCTGGGTTAAACTCAGGAATTTCAATCGCGATATTAACCGGCGTTGCTGGGTAGGCATTCACTAAATTAAGAGTGGCATTAGCCAAGTCACAAATGAAGCGAGCGTCTTTGATAATACGCTTGTTAAGTTCAAGGTGTTGTTCATTCTCACTCACGGCGTTCACAGCAGCTAAAATATTGCCTTTTGCTGGCCACTCTTTCTCTTTAACAAGTAAAACTGGAGCAGGGCACTTACGAATGAGGTGCCAGTCAGTTGGGGTGAAAATAACCGATTTAAGTGTATCGTGTTGATGGGTGCCTTTGACAACTAGGTCAAAACCATCGTTGATCACGGTATTGATAATGGCTTCGTAAGGGCGGTTATGCCAAACCACACAGCTATCAATGGTAAGCTCTGGGTAAAGGGCAATTTGTTCATTTAACCATTCTTGGCGGTCTTTTATTACGGCTTCGCGCATTGCTTCACGCTCATCAGCAGAAAGCATTGTGGTCATTTCATAAGAGAAGTCGTAGATACTGAGGAAAGCGGTGATGGTCGCGCCAGATTTTTTGGCTAGATCAATTGAGCGGCTTAAACTATGTTGCTGCTCTTTGGTTGGGTCTATAACTGCTAAAATTCGTTTAATTGCGTCCATGTGCTGCTCCTTAACTGTTCCGCAAAAAGTAGTACTTTGAGTGTAACCTAAATTTAGAACAGTTAAAGGGGCAAACAATATAAAGTTGCGTTAAATCAAACTCTATTTACATTTAATCGCTGCTGTTGCTGCAAGCGCTTGCTGGTCCAAAATGGTGATAAATTTGCCTTCAACTTTAATAAAGCCCGCTTTTTGGAAGCGGCTTAAAAGGCGGCTAATTGTTTCAACAGTAAGGCCTAAATAATTACCGATTTCACCACGTGTCATGGTTAAACGGAATTCTTTACGTGAGAAACCACGTTCACCAAAACGCTCTGCAAGATTATAAATAAAACTTGCTAGACGCTCTTCAGCTGACTTTTTATTGAGTAACAATAACATTTCTTGGTCGTAGTTAATCTCATTACTCATTAAACGCATAATTTGTTGGCGTAGCTTAGGTAATTTACCTGCTAATTCGTCTAGAGTATCGAATGGAATTTCACATACCATTGAAGTTTCAAGGGCTTGCGAAAAGCTTTGATGAGCCATTTTGTTGATTGCATCGAAACCGACTAAATCACCAGCCAAGTGAAAGCCAGTAATTTGTTCATCACCTTGTTCAGACAAAGTATAAGACTTAAACGAGCCAGAGCGTACCGCATAAATAGCATTTAAGCTTTCGCCAGACTCAAATAAATAATCACCTTTGTGTAGAGGCTTTTTACGTTCGATGATTTCATCGAGACGATCCATTTCTTGACCGTTTAATGAAAATGGCAAACATAGCTGGCTGATACTGCAATTATTACAGCTAATTGTGCATAAGCCTTTTGACTTGTTTTGTGAGAAGTCCATACATCAAATCCATTCAAATAGGTTAACAACTTTAGGTTAATGAACTAACTTATCGGTTGCTATAATTAATAAGTATATACCGTACCATATTATTACGCTGCCTAGAATAACCCTTATCCAAACATGGTTAAAAAGAGTATTTATTTTTTGACTAACAAGACCAACACTGATCATTGCTGGAAAAGTTCCCAAAGCAAAAAATAACATTACGCCTGCACCGTGAAGAGCTGATGGGCTTGTGAGTGCCCAGGTTAACGCAGAATAAACTAGGCCACAGGGTAACCAACCCCACAAAGCGCCATAAAGCAAGGCTTTAGGGGTTGTATCGACCGGTAATAAAAAACGATTGAGTTTAGCTAAATGCTGCCATATGAGCGCCTTGCCTAGTTTTTCTAGCCACTGTAGGGTTGCCGCTAAGCGCATTATGTAAACCCCAACTAGTAGCATAAAAATACCACTCAAAAAAGACAAAGCTACCGATATACTGGTATTTTGCGCCGCGAAGCGACTACTAATTCCAGCTACGAGTGCACCGGCCAGCATATAACTGAGTGCTCGGCCTAGGTTGTATGCAACCGAAAAGCTTACTGCTCGATTTTTGTTGGCAGCAAGTTGTAAACTACTGGCAATGCCGCCACACATAGCTAGGCAGTGACCACTGCCTAACAAGCCCATTATAAATGCACTAATAAACAGCGGATCAATCATTACTTTTGTTATGCTGCTCTTTATCGTCTTCGAACAGAATACTGTGACCCTGTTTATTTAAATCAGAAAACTGCTCGCTTTTTACAGCCCAAAAGAATACCCCAATTGCAATTAGCACAAATAAAATGGCAATTGGGATAAGCATATAGATGATACTCATAGTTTTAATAACCTTAATGAGTTGGTAATAACCAAAATGGAGCTTGCAGACATACCGATGACGGCCATCCAAGGAGCAACGAGCCCAAGGGCTGCCAGAGGTAAGATCGAACCATTGTAAATAAGTGACAATGCCAAGTTTTGCTTAACAATACGGCGCGTCTTTTTCGAGACAGTAAGCAAATGTTCTATAGCCGTTAGATCACTATTGAGTAATACCACATCAGCACTATTTTTGGAAATATCAGCGCCGGTTTCCATTGCGATAGATAAATGGGCACTGGCAAATACCGGGCTGTCATTCACGCCATCACCAACCATAGCAACAATGGCACCTTTAGCTGCCAATGTTTCAACATGGGCTTGTTTATCGCGAGGGCTGCATGCTGCATGCACGGTATCTAAATTTAGCTGTTTTGCAATTCGCTCACCACTGTTAGAGGCATCGCCCGTTAACATATGGCATTTGAGCTGTTGTGAATGAAGTGTAGTAACCAGTTTTTCTGCGTTATCACGTAAGCTGTCTGCTAAGTAAAAGCGCGCAATGACTTGTTTATCGATATACAAGGTTGCTTGAGCATCAGCTTTTTCGGTATCAAACCAACCGCTTTTACCTATCGCAAGGTGTTGATCATTGAGTAAAGCGGTAATGCCTTTACCCGGTTCGATAGTCACATTCTCAATAGGGTTTATTGAGTCGTTGAAACCAGCAAATGCATTAGCTATAGGGTGCTCAGAGAAGCTTTCAAGTTGGGCAGATAAGCGTAATGCATCAGCTTCACTGTACTGGCTGTTTACTAGCTCAACGCGTTCAATGGTAAAGCGACCTTGCGTTAAGGTACCTGTTTTATCAAAGGCGATATCAGTTAATTGTGGTAGCGTTTCTAATACGTGGGCTTGCTTAATTAAAATCCCACGCTTTGTTAAGCTTGCAACTGCACAAGTTAGGGCAGTTGGAATCGCTAAACTAAGCGCACAAGGGCAGGTAGCAACAAGTACAGAAATAGTCACCCAAAAGGCATGCTCGGGGTCTATTTGATACCAACCAATCGCTGTTATTGAGGCAAATACTAATAAGCAGGCAACAAACCACTGTGCTACTTTATCTGTGATCTCAACTAATCGCGGGCGTTTGGTTAACGCTGTGTGTTGCAACTTAATAATTTGATTAAGCAGGGTATTTTGACCGATTTTGTTGATCTCAATACTGATAACGCCATCGTGATTAATAGTACCTGCGTAAACTTGATGACTGATAAACTTGTTAACGGGTTGATGCTCGCCCGTCATCATTGCTTCATCAACGGTTGTTTGACCTTTTGTAACAATACCATCAGCAGGAATGGTTTCACCTGCTTTGATCAACACAACATCACCCAGTTTTAGTTTTTTGGCCGCAATTATCGATTCTTGGTTATTCTCATCGATAATACGAGCTGTAAGAGGCAGTAACTTTTGCAAGTTAGCGGTAAATTCACTGGCTTTTAAACGGGCTCTAAATTCTAAATATTTACCTAATAATAATAAGAAGGTAAACATACAGATAGATTCAAAATAAACTTCGCCAACCGACATTAATGTGGCATAACAGCTTGCCCCATAAGCACCAAAAATCGCTAATGAGACGGGTAAATCCATATTCAGCTGTTTGGCTTTTAAACCATTAATAGCATTGGTTAAGAATGGCAGGGCACTGTAAAGAATTACAGGAGATGCAAGTACTAAGCTTATCCAGCGAAAATACTGCTCGAAGTTCTCTTCCATGCCAGAGAACATGCCAAAATACATAGCGAAAGCAAACATCATTACTTGCATGGTCATCAGACCGGCAACCCCTAAACGGCGGATATAAGCTTTCGCGGCTTGTTGTTTTTGGCTCGCTTCAAGGTCTGCCTGAAACGGGTAGGCTTTATAGCCGATTTCATGTAATGAGGTGATAATTTGGCTAAGCGGTGTAACCGATTTATCCCATTGTATCATGGCACGGTTGGTCGAAGTATTTACATCAACACGTTTGATTGCTTTTAAGTTAAGTAGTTGTTTTTCGATTAACCAAGCACAGGCAGCACAGGTGATGCCTTCAACCGTTAATAGTACTTCTGATAAATCATTAGTGGCTGAAATAAACTCGTCTTGAATATCTTCGTTATCGTAACTTTTAATCAACTCGAGTTGCTCTGGAACAAGCTGTTCAACTTTACCAGAGCGAACAGTTCTAAATTTATAATAATCGGTCATGCCTTGGGCGACGATATTCTCAGCAACCGTTTGGCAACCAATACAACACATAGGTTGTGCCTTACCGTCTATTTCGACAGTCGCATTAAAGCCTTTTGGCACACTTTCAAGACAATGAAAGCAATTATCGGACATTAGAGTTTACTACTTATATTCAGGGCTAATCGAAATCGTTTTATCAGTTGGTAAAATGACATCTTCTTTAAGTTTCCAACTGTTATCGATTGGTTCAATAAACACTGTGTATGCACCGTCAACATGGGTGTCGAGTAGGGCAGTAAAATCGCCATGGGCGTTTTTCATTAAGCTTACATCAAAGTCATTGGCTTTAATGGTGCGATGATAAAAAGACATTTTTAAAGAGTGAACATTGCTTGCATCACCCTTGGTGAAAGTGAATGTTACTTTGTCGTCTGCAACATTTAAATCGCCATGTAAGTAAAGTGCTTTTGCTTTATTAAATTTGCTGAGTTCAAGGTTAATTGCCTTGCCTTTTTTATAATAATCGTCAACAACCATATCTGGGCCGTTGCCAATTGCCATATAAATAAGACCAGCACAGCCGATGATAGCTGCAAGAGGAAAAGAGATTAAAAACCATGGCCAAAAGTTTTTATACCAAGGAGTGGGTTTCATAGTACTTATACCTTTAAAAACGTTGTACGCATTTTATCGGATTTAAAAGCAAAAGACTAAAAAAAAGCCTCCAGATGGAGGCTTTTTTGATCTTAATTAATCTATTGAATTAAAAGATTAATTGTTTATACATTTTATTAACCGCGTGGTTATTTATCTTGCGATAAGCTGTAAACGTACGCTGTTAATAAGTGAACTTTATCTTCACCTAAAATGTCTTTCCATGCTGGCATTACACCGGCGCGGCCATTGATTAGTGTTTCTTCAACAGCACGTTTAGAACCACCGTATAACCAGATGTTATCTGTTAGGTTAGGTGCACCAAATGGTAAGTTGTGTGCAACTGAACCTTTACCGTCAGCACCGTGACACGCAGCACACATTGCAAACTTAGCAGCACCTGCAGCAGCGTCTTTTTGGTTAACAGTACGGCCAGAAAGGCTAAGTACGTGAGCAGTCATTTCTTTAATGCCTTGCTCACCAAGCGCATCACCCCAAGGTGGCATCGCAGCAACACGACCGTAAAGAAGTGTTTCTTTGATCTTATCTGGTGTGCCGCCGTATAACCAATCGTTATCCGTTAGGTTAGGGAAGCCTTGACCACCACGTGCATCTGAACCATGACATTGTGCACAGTTTTGAGAGAATAAACGTTGACCAATCTCAAGCGCTTTTTCGTCTTTAACTAGTGTTTCTATATCTTGTTTTGCGAATGACTCAAAGATTGGGCCAAAACGCTCATCAGCAGCGATAAATTCTTGGTCTAATTGAACGTTCTCACCGTTAGCTAATGCTTGTTCAGTCGCTTCTTTAGACTCAGCTAAAGAGGTAATACCTTGGTTAGAACTTGTCCATTTACCTAAACCTTCCCAGTTACCTAAACCTGGGTAAGCAGCAAGGTAGTATACAGACCAAATAAATGTCGCGAAGAACATATAAGTCCACCATTTTGGTAGTGGGTTGTTAAGTTCTTCAATGCCGTCAAATTCGTGACCACAGCTTTCGCCTTCTTTCACACCTGCGTAGTTTTTTAAGTTCCACAGAAGTAGGCCGAAGATGATAGCAAGACACGCTAGGGTTAATACAATAACCCATATACTCCAAAAGCTAGTCATTTCTCAGACTCCTTTTCCTCATTAGAGATTGTGTTGTTGTGTTTTTTTTCATCTTCAAATATGGCATTAGCAGCATCGTCAAAACGGCGTTTGCTACGCTTGCTGTATGCCCATACAACAATCACAATAAACAGTACTAAAATTACCAGAGTCAAAATGCCTCTGTATGTTCCGTAATCCATAATAATTACTTCAAGTGTGTGCCAAGCTGTTGTAAGTAAGCGATTAGAGCTTGCATTTCAGTTGCACCTTGACCACCGTTCATGGCTTCGATTTTCGCAATGTCAGCTTGTAGCTCTTCGTCACTTCCGTAACCTTTACCGTCGTAACGGTCGCTCGCTTTATCAATTCCGAAGCTATCACGGAATATTTGAAGCTTTTTAAGTGTATGGGTCGTATCGACTCTGTTTTCGTCTAACCAAGGAAACGCTGGCATGTTTGACTCAGGTACCACTGCACGTGGATCCATTAAGTGAGCATGGTGCCAATCGTCTGAGTAACGCTCACCAACACGCGCTAAGTCAGGACCAGTACGCTTAGAACCCCATTGGAATGGGTGATCCCATACTGACTCACCAGCTACAGAGTAGTGACCGTAACGCTCAACCTCGTCACGGAAAGGACGAATCATTTGTGAGTGACAGTTGTAACAACCTTCACGCACGTAGATATCACGGCCTTCCATTTCTAACGCTGTAAGAGGGCGTAAGCCATCAACAGGTTTAGTCGTATCGTCTTGGAACATGAGTGGAGTAATCTCAACTAATGCACCAAAGCTGATTGCAAAGACAGTCAAGATAGCCATTAGGCCAACGTTCTTTTCGACTATTTCGTGTTTGTTTTGTGAATTATTATTGCTCATCGTGCTACTCCATTATGCCAATTGTGCGTCAGCGTCTAGTTGAAGCGAATCTTTCTTCGCTGCAATAGTACGATAAACGTTGTAAGCCATAATTAGCATACCTGTTACGATGAATACACCGCCTAGGAAACGCATGATATAGAACGGATACGAAGCTTCTAATGACTGTACAAAGCTGTACATTAACGTACCGTCTGAGTTTACTGCACGCCACATAAGACCTTGCATTACACCAGAGATCCACATTGCTACGATGTATAGAACAACACCCACAGTGTGTAACCAGAAGTGCGTGTTAACTAGTTTAACACTGTACATACGGCCTTGTGAGAATAGTGCAGGGATTAGGTGATAAATAGCACCGATAGAAATCATTGCAACCCAACCTAGTGCACCTGAGTGTACGTGACCTACAGTCCAGTCAGTGTAGTGAGAAAGCGCGTTAACTGACTTAATAGCCATCATAGGGCCTTCGAACGTAGACATACCGTAGAAAGATAGAGAAACAACTAAGAAACGAAGTACTGGGTCAGTACGTAGTTTATGCCATGCACCTGATAACGTCATGATACCGTTGATCATACCACCCCAAGATGGAACGAATAGGATAACTGACATAACCATACCTAAGCTTTGCGTCCAGTCTGGAAGCGCAGTGTAATGTAGGTGGTGAGGACCTGCCCAGATGTATAAAGAAACAAGAGCCCAGAAGTGAACAACCGATAAACGGTAAGAATAAACAGGGCGACCTGCTTGTTTTGGTACGAAGTAGTACATCATACCTAAGAAACCAGCAGTTAATAAGAAACCAACAGCGTTGTGACCGTACCACCACTGAACCATTGCATCTACAGCACCTGCGTAAATAGAGTATGATTTAGTTAGTGAAACTGGAATTGCCATGCTGTTTACAATGTGTAAAACGGCAACAGTAATGATGAAACCAGCGTAGAACCAGTTCGCAACATAGATGTGCGATACTTTACGCTTGATTAACGTACCAAAGAATACAACTGCGTAAGTTACCCAAACAACGGCGATAAGAATATCGATTGGCCATTCAAGTTCTGCGTATTCTTTTGAGCTTGTGATACCCAATGGTAAGGTAATCGCTGCTAGTACGATAACAAGTTGCCAACCCCAGAAGGTGAAGGCTGCTAATTTATCTGAGAAAAGGCGCGTTTGACATGTACGTTGTACGACGTAATAAGACGTCGCAAAAAGTGCACTTGTACCAAATGCGAAAATTACTGCGTTCGTGTGTAACGGACGTAGTCGAGAGTAAGTTAACCATGGTGTATCAAAGTTAAGTGCTGGCCAAGCTAATTGGGCAGCAATCAGAACCCCAACACTCATGCCAACGATGCCCCAAATCACTGTCATAATAGCGAATTGGCGTACAACTTTATAATTGTACTCAGTTTGTGATGCTACTGTTTGGCTCATTTTCTGGCTTCCGCTGCAATAAATGCGTTTTAGAAATGAATTACCCACTTTTATTCAAAGTGGGGCCTACTATTACTTCACAAGCATGTTACCTAAAGCCAACTTAGCGGTGCTAGCTTCAGAAAACAAACTCGAGAAACCCTTATTTTTGCGATGGAAATGATAAAATTTTTGACCTTAAAAAGATAGGTCAATTGCATAAAATTATGACATCAATCAAATTTTAGCGCTTTGTTGGTTATTTTTTGTCAGAGATTGTATTTTTATTGACTTATTATTAGGTGCCTGTTGTCTTTTTTGGGCATTCTAATTAGTATCTGACTTTATTTTATACAGGCAAATAGAGTGCGAATAAGCTTATTTCCCGTGTTCCTTTTTAGTCTTTTTTTAGCTGCATGTGATAGCCAAAGTATAGATAAGGGCAGCACAAGTACAAGTTGTCAGAACAATAGTCATTGCAATTACCCTAATAATGTAGAAGTTTGGCTAAATAACCCAGATATCAGTCCAGAAACACCGTTTACGATTAACCTAAAGTTACCAAAGGAGGCTAAAAACCTTTCAGCAAAACTTGAAGGTGTCACCATGTATATGGGTTTTATTCCACTGCAGTTTAAACAGACAGGGCAAGTTTGGGTTGCTGATACTATGGTTGGCGCATGCTCTGAACCTGTTATGACTTGGAAAATGATGCTCACTTATACTTCTGGCGACAATCAACCACAAACCTTGCTTTATTATTTCGATTCACTGCAAACTCGATAACATCTTCCTTCATTATTGTTGATCGCAGTTTTTTATTATCTAAAAGCTGTGATTAGCGCAATTTCTGCTTCACCTTTTTTTACTTTGATGTTCTTTATTAGTCGTATTTTTATACGGTATTACAAACTGACGGAACAAAAACAAAAAATCATCCTCTAATACACTGTTTAACAGACTAACTTTGTCTATTTAGTTAATTTAAGTGAATAACTATGGTTAGCAGTCTTACCAAGCTTTTACGGTTTTTATAACGTTGTGTGATCAACTTGTAAAAATTTCATTTGTAGCATTAATTAGGCTTTGATTACACTTGATTACAAAGTACGTGCAATTGATTTCAATCGTGTTTTTTTTGCTACTCAATAATGTTATTTTGTTGATATGTAGGTGTTTTTTTCTATTAACATTGATACATCGTGAAACCTTATTACCTAAAGTTGGTACGCCATTTCTGGGTTGCTCTTTATTTGATCTTTTATTCAGTTTTCGTTCAGTTAGCTGGGCCTAAGTTGCCCTCCGCTGACTCGTGATTCTAATAATAACGAGCGCTACCTAACTAAAGGTAAATTTCCAACAAGTAGGGTTTTCACATGAAAAAATCAATTCTTGGTTTAGCTGTTGTTTCAGCAATCCCAATGTTCTCAAGCATGCAAGTTTTAGCTGCTGATGATGCAGCAGAGTCTATTGAAAAAATTCAAGTTACGGGTTCTCGTATTAAGCGTTCTGATATGGAAAACGCAAGCCCAGTAACAATTATTGGTGCAGATGACATCAAAGCAATGGGTGCAACAAGCATCGATAGCGTATTACAAAAAATGACCGCTACTGGCGGCGCGATGACTAACCCAGGTATCAACAATGGTTCTGGTGGTAATGCACGTATCGATTTACGTGGTTTAGGTGCAAGCCGTACATTAGTTTTAGTGAATGGTCGTCGTATGATTGCATCTGGTACAGGTGCAGCTTCAACTGTTGACTTAAATACAATTCCTGTTTCTATGATCAAGTCTGTGGAAGTACTTAAAGATGGTGCTTCTGCTGTATACGGTACTGACGCGGTAGCTGGTGTTGTAAATATCATCTTAAAAGACGATTTTGAAGGCCTAGACATGAACGCTAATACTGCGATCACAGGCGAAGGTGATGCAACAGAAAACTCAATTGATTTCACAGTAGGTACATCTTTCGATAAGGGAAACATTGTTATCGGAATGCAGTATACTGACCGTGGTAAAGCATCTCAAGCAGACCGTAGTTTTTCAGAGTGTCCATTAGCAGAAGGTAGCAATGGCCTATACTGTACGGGTTCTTCATATAATGAAGGTGGCCACATCTGGAATGGTAATGGTGATAAAGGTACAACTGTAAACGCCGCTGGTGATGATATTCAAGTATCATTAATAGATGATAGCGGTGTAACTGGCCGTGGTGGTGATTATCACCGTTATGCCAATGAAGACGCATACAACTATTCACCAGCTAGCTATCTTTACACGCCAATGGAGCGTTTAAATCTAACAGGTATCGCGACATACGAATTATCTGATGATACGTCTTTATTCACTGAATTCACATACACTAAGCGTTGGTCAGAGCAACAAATGGCTCCACAACCTGTATGGTTTGACTTCGAATACACTGAAAATATGGGTAATGCACTTCTTAGCCAAAGTTATGATGAGCGTGTTGATCTTGATGGTGACGGTTATCTAGATAAAAATGCTGATGGTAGCTACGTAACTCAAGAAAGAAACTATCAGTACGGTGATATGATTTCTTACGGTCGTCGTATGTCTGACACTGGTGCACGTTACTTTGAACAGTCTGTTGACACTGTACGTGCTGTTGTGGGTGCACAAGGTTTCATCGGTGATTACTCTTGGGATGTTTCAGCTAACTTCGGTCGTAACGATTCAGTTGATAAGCTGAGCAATCTTCACAACATGGGTGCAATTCAGGACCAAATCACAGCTGGAACCTTCAACCCTATTGACCAAGCCGCATGGGTATCTGAGGACTTCCGTAAAAATGTTTATACTGAAGTAAACAATGGTGGTAGCCAGCTATTTATTATTGCAGCGTCTGTTTCAGGTGAGCTATTTGAAATGCCTGCAGGTTATGCTGCATTCGCAGCAGGCGTTGAACGTCGTCAAGAAAAAGCTTGGTACACGCCTGATTCTTTAACTGCTCAAGGGTTGGCAAATGATCCTCCAGTTGAGCCAACAGCAGGTGGTTTTGACGTAAACGAAGCATATGTTGAATTTGCATTACCATTGTTAGCCGATGCACCATTTGCGCAAAATGTTGAATTAAGCGCTGCTATTCGTGCGTTTGATTACAGCACATTTGGCTCAGATGAGACTTGGAAGCTAGGTTTAACTTGGAAAGCAAATGATGAGCTAATGCTACGTAGTGTTGTATCAACAGCATTCCGTGCACCTACAGTATCTGAGCTTTACTCAGGTAATTCACCATCATTTGAACAAATTACGTTCCCTGGAGCGCAAGACCAAGCAGAAGTCACTGTTGGTGGTAACTCTCTACTAACACCTGAAGAAGCTGATACATTAACCGCTGGTATCGTATACGAGCCAGAGTGGTTCGAAGGCTTCAGCATGACACTTGATTATTACAAAATTGAAATTGAAAATGCGATTGCCTCAGTTAACGAGCAATACATTGTTGATCAATGTTTAGCAACTACTGACAATGCAAACACTGTACTTTGTCAATCTGCTAACATCAGCATGGATAGCACAGGTCGTGTTAAATTCAATAACCAATTACAAAACATCGGTTCTGAAGAGACGTCTGGTTTAGACCTTAACCTAACGTATAACTTTGAAGCTGCTGGTTTATCTTGGAAAGCTGCATTAGACACAACTTATCTTGACGAGTACGTTGTAACTGTACTTGATGAGACAGTAGACTATGCTGGCCTGATCACTTCAGGTTCTGGTGGCTACGCAGACATTAAGTCAAATTTCACGTTGTCAGCACGAGGCGAAAGCTGGGATGCAACATATAAAGCTCGTTACATTGCAGGTATGGATAGCTACTTATGTAAAGATGATCCATCGAGCTGTTTAGCGCCTACGACTCCTTCTGTTGTTTATCATGACATTAGTGGTTCATACTTACTTTCAGATACAGTTACACTATCTGCGGGTGTAAACAATTTATTTGATAAAGAGCCTCCTTACTACTCAGGTAACAATGATTCAAACACTGACCCGTACACATATGATGTATTAGGTCGTCGTTTCCACGCTGGTATTAACGTTAAGTTCTAATCTAGTTTGAAATGATTACTAAGGCCCCGTTTTTACTGGGCCTTTTTTATTGTCTGAAAGCCTATCAACGCGTAAACTAAGGGAGCATTATTAAAAAACGAGGTGATATTGCTTAAACAAGACGAAAACTTATCCTTCATTATTGAGCCTGAGCTTAAACCACGCACAGAGCAACGACTCGACCTGTATTTTTCCATTCCGAATGAAATGAGTGTTAACCCACAAACACTGAGCGAAGAATCTTTCTTTAACAACAATTTTAAATCGCATCTTGCGTATAACGCTAACAACATTCACTTACCCTTAGTGAGAAGCCGCTTTGTTAGTAAAAACAAAGGTGAACAACAGGATTATCGACAAAACTTAAACTTATTTTGTTATCAAGTTCGACTCGCGCTGAATGCAGATATCAAAGACACCTTAAAACACCAAGAAGCCGAAGAGTTTTACCCTGTTGCCATTGAGTTGTGCGAGCAAACCAAAGGCTTGTTGAAAAAGCTAAGACGCTATACCCCCGATGATGAAAAGCTGCTGCCATTTTATAAAAATGCCGATAACTACTTAAGTTGGCATGTAGAGCAGTCATTTTTGAAACTATTGGATGAAGGGCCGCGCAGTAGTGATTTTGCAAAAGAGCGCAGTGATTTATTAGAGTTCTGCAAAGCTGAAAACAGTTATCGTGATGAGCAAGAATATAATTCGCAATCAACACTCGAAGATGCCAACCGTATCACTAATAAAATGCGCCTGTTACAACGTTTAATTGAGCATGGGGTGGTACTTAATCGCACTACACGGCATTTAAACAGTTATTTAAAACGCATGGTAAAGGGCACGGTGACCGCTGTGATCATGGCCTTTGTGATGTTGGTTGTGTTAAATGCTCGCTCAAACTTTACCGAAGTAACAGCAACCTTGATTTTGATCTTGGGTGTTATTTATGGTCTTCGTGAAATATTTAAAGAAGACATCACACGGGTGATCTGGCGAGCTATCGTAAGAGGGCGACCAAAATGGCGCTTTCAGTTTAAAAACAGCATAACCAAAGACAAAATTGCCAGCCAATACATTTGGCTTGAATACACCAGTTTTAAACGCCTGCCTAAAGCGGTAAGAAGAATTTTTTCAAAGCGCCGACATCAAAATAAACAGGCTGC
The DNA here is from genome assembly GCF_016464105.1 of Pseudoalteromonas sp. bablab_jr010. Taxonomy (NCBI): domain Bacteria; kingdom Pseudomonadati; phylum Pseudomonadota; class Gammaproteobacteria; order Alteromonadales; family Pseudoalteromonadaceae; genus Pseudoalteromonas; species Pseudoalteromonas sp. bablab_jr010. The sequence continues at coordinate 77,864 of NZ_JACDWV010000070.1, forward strand.
TCAGTGGCTGCATTTTGCAAGCGAAACACAAGTTAACGCGAAAGAGTTTTTACCAGGCTACGATACCTTGCAACAAACCATGCAATTTAGCTTGGCACCGTTTGCTCGCTACTTAAAGCGGGGGGAAGGTAAGCTCTATCATCTTGATAGTAATAAAATCTCTAAGAAAGCCGTAGAGAGGCGTTATCAGTTAAATGTGGTATTAGTCTTTACACAAAGCGAAGATGAAACTTTGTATCAGCGCTACAAGATTACGTTAAATCGCAGCAAAATTGTTAATATTGAGCGTATTTACTCACAAACTGACATTCTGAAAGATGAAAGATGAAAGGGTGGCCTTGGCCACCCAATTGGGTTTATTTAGCGTCTAAACCAGTTTTGCTATAAAGCGATACTTTGTCTGACACTAGGGTAATTTCGATATTTTTATCTTTGTTACCCCAAATACAGTTAGTGTGTAGTGTCTTTTCTTCACACTTATCTGCTGAACCTAAGATAGCTTCAACCTCAGTTTTATCCATGCCAATTTTAATTTTTTCGTAGTTCTCTAAGTTTACTTTTGAGCAACCCGCTAAAGTAAGTGTTGCAGCCGCTGCTGCAATTGCCATATATTTTTTCATAATTGTATCCATTAATGGTTGTAGCGTCTTATTTGCACGATCATACCCATACGTGGGTGATCAAAATAATGTATCTCGTTACTTATCACACGTTTAAATTGTGAAAAACGTGCTTTTTCGTAATCACCGTTTTCTAGGCGCTGACTAATATCAAAATCTGCGTTTATAAATAGGTAGTGACGAACATAAATTTTCATTAAACCATCAAATTCCCACTTTGGCACATTTTGCAACTGGTCGGGAATATAGCGCTCAGTAGGGCCCACTAGGCTTATAAAGTCGTTATTTTCATTCTCTACTGGGGTTGAGTGTTTTGCTAAGTGTTCACCGGAAAATAAACGGATACTGGGTGCGTTTCTTTCACTCATTTCAGGAAAACGCCACCCAGTGTGCAAAATAGGGGTTAAGCCTTTTCTATCAAGCTGATTTTTTTGCTCAACAAATTGTAATTGTTCTGGCGCCATTAAGTAAATGTCGTCAGTGTCTTCACGGGGCTCAACAACGGGTGTAACAGGCAGTTGATTATAGCTTGCTAAAAAATCAACACTGTCGTCACATACATTAGAGTGAGGGTTGCTATTCACTAAAGAATCGGTAAACGAATTTGAGCGAAAGCGGCTATCACCCTCAATACATGCCTGTTTAGCTTGTGCTGAGTAAGCTGGAGATAATAAGTCTTTGCTTCGCTTAGCCTTGATTTCATCGTGTTTTAAACTGAAATCTTCCTGTAAATAAGGGGCTGGGCGCTGTTTATAAATAAGAACTTCTATTTCGAACCAACGTGCTGCAAATGACGAGCTTGTATATAAGCAACAAAGCAGTAGTAAACTATTTCTAAACAACATTAATGGCTAACCTTTTTTTCGAAATCTGCAATCATTGCAGTGACCATTTTTAAGCGTTCGCGAGCGTTGGCTTCGCTAATTGCAAAGCGCAGTTTGTTTGCGCCATCCATTTTATACACCTGCGGTGCACTTTGTATCAAACCTATAATGAAGCTAGGGTTAACCTTTGTATGCTGGCTAAACTCAAAATAACCGCCTTTCGGGTTTGCTTCAATCTTCTTAATGCCAATATTACTTGCTTGCAGTTTTAATTGCTGCAAACTGAATAAGTTTTTAGTGGCGTCAGGTAGTAGACCAAAACGGTCAATCAGCTCTACCTGTAACTCGTCCATATCATTGAGATTAGCACAGCTTGCAATGCGTTTATAGATTCCTAAACGTACGTTTACATCATGAATATAATCATCAGGTAATAACGCTGGCAGCTTTAAGTCAACCTCAGTTTGTTGACCTAATAAGTTCTCAAGGGTTGGCTCTTTACCTTCTTTGAGGGAGTTAACCGCTTGCTCAAGCATTTCCATATACAAACTAAAGCCAATGGTTTGCATTTGACCTGATTGATCATCACCAAGCAGCTCACCGGCACCACGAATTTCTAAGTCATGGGTTGCGAGCGCAAAACCTGCACCCAAGTCTTCCAGTGATTCAATCGCTTCAAGGCGTTTAACCGCATCTTTACTGAGTGATTTAGGGTTACCAGTCAGTAGGTAGGCATACGCTTGGTGATGGCTTCGGCCTACACGACCACGCAACTGATGCAGTTGTGCCAGACCCAGCTTATCTGCTCTATCCATAATAATGGTGTTGGCAGTGGGTACATCGATACCGGTTTCGATAATGGTGGTACACACAATCACGTTATATTTTTGGTGATAAAAATCACTCATAATTTGCTCAAGCTCGCGCTCTCGCATTTGACCATGTGCGGTTGTTACGCTGGCTTCAGGTACCCATTCGCTAATTTCTTCAGCAACTCGGTCTATGGTTTCAACATTATTGTGTAAGAAATACACCTGACCACCGCGTTTAATCTCACGCAGAATTGCTTCGCGAATAAGTTCAGCATCTCTTTGTCTAACAAAGGTTTTAACCGCTAAACGTTTTGCAGGCGGTGTGGCTATGATTGATAAGTCACGCATACCACTCATTGCCATGTTCAACGTACGTGGGATAGGGGTTGCTGTGAGCGTTAAAATATCGACATCGGCACGTAATGCTTTAATTTTTTCTTTTTGACGCACCCCAAAACGGTGCTCTTCGTCAACAATCAATAAGCCCAAATCTTTAAATTGAATATCTTGTTGAATAAGCTTGTGAGTACCAATCACGATATCTAATTTACCCTCAGCCATTTTATCTAGGGTGTCTTTTTGCTCTTTGGTTGAGTTAAAGCGCGATAAAACGCCAACCTCAATTGGTAAATCGGCAAAGCGGTCTTTAAAGTTTTCATAATGTTGCTGTGCAAGTAGTGTGGTTGGTACAAGTACCGCAACTTGCTTGTTATCATTTACGGCCACAAAGGCAGCGCGCATTGCCACTTCGGTTTTACCAAAGCCAACGTCACCACACACTAAACGGTCCATCGCTTGTTTGCTTTGCATATCACAGAGCACAGACTCAATGGCGTTGCGTTGATCGTCAGTTTCTTCAAATGGGAAGCTGTCGCTAAACTGACGATAAGCACTGCCATCAAGCTTAAATTTATTGCCAGGCTTTGCTTGACGTTTAGCGTAAATATCTAATAGCTCAGCAGCAACATCACGGACTTTTTCGGCGGCACGTTTCTTGGCTTTTTCCCACGCATCGGAGCCCAATTTATGGAGTGGGGCAGAGGCTTCTTCGCCACCAGAATAGCGGCTCAGCATATGTAACGCAGAAACGGGCACGTATAGTTTTGCCTCATTAGCGTAGATGATCGTAACAAACTCAGTGATCACACCGGCAGCATCAATGGTTTCAAGGCCTTGGTAGCGGCCTACACCGTGATCAAGGTGCACAATTGGTTGGCCTTCGCGTAGCTCAGCAAGGTTACGAATAAGCGCATCTTGGCTGGCTTCGTACTTATGTTTACGGCGTCGACGCTGCGAGACCTTAATGCCTAATAACTCTTGCTCTGTGATAATGGTTAAACGCGGCTTACCGTCTAGCACCACACTTTGCTCAAGTGGCGAAACGATTAGGCCAACATCACTCGAACTACTGGTGAAATCGCTAAACGATTCAAATTCTTTAAGCTTTAAACCACTTGGCTTTAATAAAGTGAGTAATGATTCGCGGCGGCCATCCGATTCAACCGAGAGCAACACGCGGCCTTTTTGTTTTTTCTCACTGGCAACATAGTCAATTAAACCTTGGTATGGTTCATGTAACTTATGATCAATACGAACATTTGGCAGCTCTTTACTAGCAAGGTTTATATGACCCGCTTTGGTGCCTAATTTTGCTTGTGATAAACGAATGCGCGCGTATTTACCAAATTCACCAAATAGCTCATTAACACTTTGATACAGCTTTACAGGTTCAAGCAAAGGTCTGAGCGGATCAACACGGCGGTTTTCATAGCGTACATTCACATCATGCCAAAACTGATCAGCAGCATGCTCAATATCGCCAAAATGCATAAAGGTTGTATTACTTGGTAAGTAATCGAAGATGGTTGCCAATTCATCAAAAAACAGTGGCATGTAATATTCGATACCCGCAGGCCAGGTTCCTTTAGTCACCTGCATATAAATTGAGTCTTGCTCAGAGCTTGCGCCAAATTGTTCACGATAATTGATACGAAAACGCTCAATGTCAGCGTCGTTAGTTGGGAATTCGTGAGCTGGCAGTAACTCAATTTTGTCGACCTTTTCATCTGAACGTTGGCTTTCAACATCAAATAAACGAATGCTGTCGAGCTCATCATCAAAAAAGTCTAAACGGAATGGGTGCGGGCTACCCATAGGGTATAAGTCAACGATAGAGCCGCGAATCGCGTATTCACCATGCTCCATCACTTGTTGTACATGTAAATAGCCCGCTTGTTCTAAGTTTTCACGTAGTGTGTGGGTATCTAGGGTATCGCCCACTTTAAATTTAAGGGTTGAACCATAAATAAACGAAGCAGGGGCAGTACGCAGCATCAAGGTCGACACTGGCACGATTAATACACTTTGTTGTTCTTTTTTTAATGTATTTAACGTGGCTAAGCGCGCAGAAATAATATCTTGATGGGGCGAAAAATGATCATAAGGGAGTGTTTCCCAGTCAGGGAAGACCATGACTGGGTTTTCGGGCAACAGAAATTCGAGTTCAGTTTCAAGGCGTAGGGCGCTTGGCGTATCTGGGGTGACAATCACAACCAGCTCGTTGTGTTGTTTTACACCTTCTGCGATTGCGATGCTAAGCCCGCTACCGGTAAGTTGTCCCCATTGAATTTTATCTTTTTCAGATTTTACCCAAGGCAATGCTGCCCATTGCGCAAACGCCATTTACTACTCCTTTAAACTGTTTTTTCTGCTTAGTCTCGATAAATCTTGGTTAAGTCCTGATAGTGATCGATACGACGATCACGAAGGTAAGGCCAAATTCGACGTATGTTTTCACTACGTGCTTGGTCTAATTCAACAACTAATAATTGCTCATCGCTGTTGTTCGCTTCGGCTAAGATTTCACCTTGAGGGCCCGCGATAAACGAGTTCCCCCAGAACTGAATACCTTCACTTTGACCGCTTGGATCACTTTCGTGGCCAACACGATTACAGCTGATCACCGGCACGCCGTTGGCAACTGCATGAGCACGTTGTGAAATAACCCAAGCGTCTTTTTGACGTGTTTGCTCGTCTTTTTCATCACGCGGGTCCCAGCCAATGGCTGTTGGGTAAATTAAAATTTCAGCACCGGCCATTGCCATTAAGCGTGCAGCCTCTGGGAACCATTGATCCCAACATACTAATACACCTAATTTACCGACAGAGGTTTGAATAGGCTCAAAACCTAAATCACCTGGTGTAAAATAAAACTTCTCGTAAAAGCCTGGGTCATCAGGAATATGCATTTTACGGTATTTACCGGCAATGCTCCCGTCAGTTTCAAGTACCACAGCAGTATTGTGATAAAGTCCTGTAGCGCGCTTTTCGAATAATGATGACACGATCACCACATTAAGTTCTTTGGCAAGTGCGCCTAAGGTGTCTGTGCTTGGGCCAGGAATTGTTTCTGCTAAATCAAAAACGTCTACATCTTCGGTTTGGCAAAAGTATAAACTGCGGTGTAGCTCTTGAAGAACAATAAGCTTAGCGCCTTGGCTTGCTGCATCACGAATACCAGCAATTGATTTTGCCATATTGTCTTGAGCATTATCGGTGTTTGATTGCTGAACAAGAGCAACCTTTAAATGCGTTGGTTTAGTCATTGTTTGTTCCTGCTAAAAAGCCGCGCGGTAATTGCATTGTAATACAGTGTAAGCTGCCAAATTGGTGAATAATTGGCACACAATTAATACCTACTACAGTGTGATCTGGGTATGCTTTGGCAACCTGACCAAGCGCCAGTTGATCGTTTTCATCACCATAAATTGGTACTAAAACGGTTTTATTGATAATTAAATAATTAGCGTATGTGGCAGGTAATCTGTCACCATCTTCATCGAACACTGCTTTTGGCCAAGGTAAGGCAATCAGCGTGTAGTTTTCACCCTCGGCTGTTTTAAATGATTGCAGTTGCTTTTCCATTGCATTAAGGGCTGCAAAGTGCTCATCATTTTTATCATCACACTGTACATAAACAAGCGTGTTGTTTGGTGCAAAACGTACCAGCGTATCAATATGGCTGTCGGTATCATCACCCGCAAGGTAACCATGATCAACCCAAAGAAACGACGTAGCACCCAGTTGCTCAACCAGCGTTTGTTCTATATCTGCTTTTGTGAGTTCTGGGTTACGATTTGGGTTTAATAAGCACTCGCTGGTTGTGAGTAGCACGCCGTGTTCATTGATCTCGACGCCACCGCCTTCAAGAACCAGTTCACTTTGCTGATAGCCATTTTTAGAATTAGCGACTTTTTTTACAAGTACTTGATTAATTTGGTTATCAAGATCACTTGCAAACTTATTGCCCCACCCATTAAAAATAAAATCCATTACTTTCAATTCTGTTGCGTCATCAATATTCGCACAGGTCAATGGGCCATGGTCACGTGCCCAAGTATCGTTACAGGGTGTCACCACAAAGTGAATGCGTTTAGCATCAACCTCTGCATTTGAAAGTAATGCCTCAATATGTGCTTTGAGGGCATTATCATGTGCCACAATCACAACATCTTGTTGTTGGCTTATTGCTTGGCAAAGTGCTACATACACAGGCTCAACAGCGGTTAAATTTGCTGCCCAATCTGTGTCTTGATGAGGCCAAGTAAGCATAACTGCATCTTGCTCAGCCCATTCAGGTAAAAGTCTAAATTTCATGAAGGTATTAAACAAACTAAGGTGGGGCTAGTTTAGCATTTTAGCCATAGATGTCAGCTTTTTGTGCGCGATAAAGCGTGATTTTTAACTGTCTTGCTGATTGTTTTCTTGCTGACGTTTTTTTAGTTGGCGTGTTTGTGCGTGCAGGGCCGCTCTTACGACTAAATCTTGGTCAGCATCGCGAATGGCAGTAAACAATAATGTGTATTGGTATTTATCATCATCACATTTTTCAATGGCCACTAATTCGGTATAGCAATAAATAGCTGATGCTTCGTGTTGTAAGAATAACTTTGTGCGAAATGTTTGCCCTAATTCATACACATCAGCTGAGGTAAGTTTTACACCGCCACCGCCATAACTATCGCAATAGTTTGCGTTATCGTCAGGCTGCTCTGAGGCTAAGATGTGACTCATGATTAAATCAATTTTACGAGATTGCGCCTGTAAAAAGGCCGCCAGTTCTTGTGCAACATCACCTAGATTACGAAGTGGTCGTAAGCTTGTTTGCTCAAGTTCGTTTACTTCGTTGGCAAGTTTAAATAGGGCAGGGATATCCGCTTCAAGTTCAGCATTGGTTTTTGGCACAGCACTTGGTTCAACCGCATATAAATTGACACGGTTGCTCTCGTTGATTTGAAAATACTGTTCAAATTCGGCTAATTTTTGATTATTCATGCTGTACTCCACACATCTTTCCTTAATACTAGCGTTCGAAGCAGTAAATTGCTAGTAATCAAATAATCAAAAAAAAGGGCAAACTCATTGTTTGCCCTTCATTTTTTACAGGTTACCCTCTTGGGTTTTAACATGTTCTTGTTGATGATGTGCTGCTATCTCATCAGCAAGCTCTTGTCTTGAACGTTTTTCAGTTAACTTACGTGCCGTTAACCAATAAAAGAACAGCGGCACAAAGAATACTGCCAGGAATGTCGCTGCCATCATACCGCCCATTACACCGGTACCAACACTGTGACGGGCACCTGCACCTGCGCCAGAGCTTAGTACTAAAGGCACAACGCCCAAAATGAAAGCAAGCGAAGTCATAATGATTGGTCTAAAACGTAAACGCGCAGCCTCAAGCGCAGCCGTACTTGCGCTCCAGCCTTGTTGATGTTTCATCAAGGCGTATTCAACAATAAGAATCGCGTTTTTACTAGCAAGACCAAGAAGTGTTACCAGACCAATTTGGAAGTATACATCGTTTGTCATGCCCACAACCCAAACCGCTATAAGCGCACCAAAGGTACCAAATGGCAAAGCAAGCATCACAGACAGCGGTAGTGACCAACGCTCATATAGCGCTGCTAGAATCAAAAATACCATGATCACAGCAAGGCCTAAGGCAATTCCTGTGGTGCCTGAACTGCGTTTCTCTTGGAATGCAGAGCCTGTCCACTCGTAGGTCATATTAGGTGGTAAAACGGCTTGTGCAATACGCTCAACTTCAGCAATAGCTTGACCCGAACTGTAACCCGGCGCTGCATTACCCATCAGTTTAACAGCTGGTAAGTTGTTATAACGATTTAGGTTTTCAGGGCCACGGCTATACTCGATAGTGGTAAAGGCTGAAAGCGGCACCATAGTACCTTGGTTGTTTTTAACATAGATACGGCCAATGTCATCAGGCTTCATTCTGAATTCAGCGTCTGCAGACATTAGCACTTGCCATGCGCGACCAAATTTATTGAAGTCGTTAACATAATAAGTCCCCAAGTTACCGGCAAGGGCAGTGAACGCATCATCAATTTCTACACCCATGGCACGGGCTTGTTCACGGTCAACATCAACACGTAGCTGTGGTGCGTCAGGGCGCCAAAGTGTTTGCAGGCCACTGATAATAGGGCTCTTTTGTGCTTCAGCTGTCATCAACTGCATTGCATGTTGAAGTTTGTCTGGGTCGCTATCACCTTTGTTTTGAATGTAAAACTCAAAACCACCTGTGTTACCTAAACCAAAAATAGCCGGAGGATTAAAGGCAAGAACGAGCGCCTCTTTAATACCTGCTGTTTTCATAAAGAGCTCTTGCACCAGCGCCTTGGTATCAACTTCGCGCTCATCCCAATGTTTTTGTGTCACGAATAAGGTTGCAGCGCTGTTTTTGTAACCACCGCCAATAAAGTCAAAACCGGTAAACGCTACCACGTTTTCGTTCGCTGGGTTTGATTGCACGGCCTCAACAACTTGCTGCGTGACTTGCTCTGTGCGTTCAAGTGATGAACCGTCAGGTAAGAAGATTGCAGAGATGTAATAACCTTGGTCTTCATCTGGCACAAGCGAACCTGGGGTGTTTTGCCAAAGGCCAATCGTTGCGGCAATCATACCTGTCATTAAGATCAGACCTAACAGACCACGGCGCACCATAAATCCAACAGCACCAACGTAACGGCCGGTGATCTTGGTAAACATGTCGTTAAACCATAAGAAGAAGCGGGCAGTTTGCTTGTGTTCTTGTTTTAAAATAAGTACACAAAGCGCTGGCGTCATCGTTAAAGCAACGACACCCGATAAACTTACAGCAATCGAAATAGTAATAGCGAACTGGCGGAATAACTCACCGGTTAAGCCACCTAAAAACGCAATTGGCACAAACACTGAGCAAAGTACTAAAACAATTGCCACCACCGGGCCGCTTACTTCGCCCATCGCTTTAACAGCGGCTTCTCTAGCACCGAGCCCTTCTTCGTGCATGATACGCTCAACGTTTTCAAGTACTACGATGGCATCATCAACAACAATACCAATCGACAGCACCATACCGAATAAGGTGAGTGAGTTAATTGAGTAACCCAGCATATACATACCGGCAAATGTGCCCAGTAGTGATACTGGCACTGCAAGAGTTGGAATAAGCGTGGCGCGCCAGTTTTGTAAAAATAAGTACACCACTAAGAATACTAATACCATGGCTTCAAGCAGTGTTTTTACAACTTCACGAATCGATACTTCAACAAAGCGGGTTGTGTCGTACGAGGTTAAATGTGCAAGTCCGGTCGGGAACTGGCTTTTCATTTCTTCAATAACACTGTTTACTTCTTCAGCTACATCAAGAGCGTTAGCACCCGGTTGCAAGAAGATACCTAACAGTACCGCTTCTTTACCGTTAATCGTCCCTTTGAAGTTATAGTCTTTTGAGCCAAGCTCAACGCGGGCAACGTCTTTTAAGCGTAAGCTACTGCCGTCAGTGTTTGAACGAATAATGATATTTTCAAACTGCTCAGGCTCAGACAAACGCCCTTGTGCAGTTACACTGTAAACCAGCTCTTGTGGAGATTGTGTAGTTGGTGTTGCACCAATTTTACCTGCCGCATATTGTGAATTTTGTACGCGAATTGCCCCTGCAATTTCTTCAACAGTAACACCTAACTGGCTCATTACATCAGGGCGCAGCCAAATACGCATTGCGTAATCTTTGGCACCAAAAATTTGTACACTGGTAGTGCCTGGAATACGTTTAACACGGTCTAGCACGTTCATAGTGACATAGTTTGATGTCCATAAACTTGAACGTGTTCCATCTGGTGAGTAAAAGGCATGAACTTGTAAAAAGCTAGAAGAACCTTTTTGAACCACCACACCTTGACGGCGTGTTTCTTCAGGTAAACGCGCTTCAACCTGCTTAACACGGTTGTTTACGTTAACGGCTGCTTGGTCAACATCAGTACCAATTTCAAAAGTAACTTCGATGGTCGTTGAACCTGCACTGGTTGACGTTGATGACATATACATCATGCCTTCAACACCGGTAATGGCATTTTCAATCGGTGTCGCAACCGTTTGCTCAAGCACATCGGCAGATGCACCTGGGTAGGCTGCGGTTACTTGTACAACCGGTGGGGCTATTTCAGGATATTGCGCCACAGGTAAGCTGCGCATCGCAGCAAGGCCCGCAAGTACAATAACAATAGAGATAACAAACGCAAAAATGGGTCTGTCTATAAAGTAACGAGAAAACATAAGACTTCCTGTGCTTATTTTGCGTGGCTAGGGTTAGCGGCTGGTTTGCCAACATTGACTGGCATACCCGGGAAGAAAATACGTGCCATGCCATCAACAATAACTTGGTCACCTTCTTTTAACCCACTGCGAATTAACCAAAAATTTTGGTATTGCTCGTTTTCTGGTTTTTTGATCCACTCACCTACAGTAACAGGGGCAGGTAAAGCGACATCCATACCTTGCTCGTTTTTACTTACTACATAAACAAACTTACCGGTGCCGTTATCAAGTACTGCACGTTGCGGTACGATGAAAGCGTTTTTGCGTACTGCACCACTTAACTCAACGCGCACGAATTGGCCCGGGCGAAGTTGAAAATCAGGGTTAGGAATAATTGCCTGAAACTCACTGGTACCTGTGTTTGGATTAATACGCACATCTGAGAAGTTAACTTCACCGGTTTGTCCGTATAACGAGCCGTCTTGAAGTTTAATTTGTGTTTTCCAATGGCCTTGCTCAGGTAATGTCAGTGAGCCATTTTTAACATCTTGACGCATTTGCAGTTGTTCACGCTCAGATAAGCCAAAACGAATACGAATAGGGTCAAACTGAGTCATTTGAGTCAGTAATAAATCTGGACCAGAAACATAAGTGCCTTCAGAAACAAACTCACGTCCCATTACACCTGCAACAGGGGCTTTCACTTGCGCATATTCAAGGTTTAGTTGCGCTTCTTTTAAGGCAACTTTTGCAGCTGCTAAATCAGTTTTAGCAATATCATTGGTTGAACTAGCGTTATCGTAGTCACGTTGTGAAACGGACTTTTCGGCACGTAGTTTAGCTAATCGTTTAACATCACGATCAGCTTGAACAAGCGCTGCTTTTGCACCATCAAGTGCTGCTTGCGCTCGGTCAACCGCAAGTTGATAAGGTTCAAGGTCAATTGTAAACAGTGATTGGCCTTGCTCTACACGCTGACCTTCTTCAAAGTTGCGTGATTCAAGAATACCGGTGACACGGGCACGAACTTCAACTTCTTTTGAACCAGACAGCGTCGCTGGCAGCTCAATAGTAAAAGGTGCATCGTGAGTTTCCATTGTCATAGTCGCGACAGCGGCGGGGTGCATTTGACCCTGTTGTTGCTGTGGCGCTTCAGAACAACCTTGCAGTAGCAAAGGAGCAGAAACTAATAACAACGCAGATAATGATAATTTGGCAGGTGCGAAAGGCAGACGCATGTTTACTCCACAGTCCAATTGTTAAGTAGGTATACATAAAAAGTAGTCTATCAGGATGAAAGACGTCACTATGCATTTTCAATTAGCGTTTAGTTTATACCCAAAAAAGAGAAAGGTACACCCTGTAGTTTACTTTTTTATTAGGCACAAAAAAACGCAAAGCATTTTCGCTTTGCGTTAATTTAAGGGTTTAAATCGTTTTTTACTTTTTCGTTAGTAAAGAGGCTAACTCTTCAAGGTTTTTAACAATGTAATCTGGTTGCTTTGCCAGTGGGTAAAGCGCTTTACCGGGCCTTGCGATAAACGCTGTTTGCATACCCGCTTCTTTAGCGCCTGCTACATCCCAGCCGTGAGCAGCAACCATCAAGGCTTCGTGAGGCGCTACATTTAATTGTTCAAGCAACCACTTGTAAGCGCGCAGATCGGGTTTATACACTTTAATATCTTCAACACTGTAACGGTGAGTAAAGTATTCTGTTAAGCCAGCATGTTGAAACTGTGCTTTTACACCGTTGTTTGTCGAATTTGTAAAGCTGACTAGTTTATAGTCTTGCTTTAATTTCGCTAATGCTGGTTTAACATCCCTATGCGCAGGTAAAGATAAAAGCGGTGGTACAATCGCTTGTTTTGCTTGCTCGTTGGTTAACGAAATTTGATTATTACTTGCCACCATCATCAGTGCTGCAACACCGATTTCACCAAAGTCATGATAATCATTCGATACCGTACTTACTAAAGAGTGGTGAAGCATTGTCGAAAACCAAAGTGGCAATAGCTGGGTATTGCCATCAAGCGCTTTAGCGACTGAGCTTTGCATTTGTTCAAGATCAAGCAAGGTTTCGTTGACATCAAACACAATTACTTTTGGTTTTGCTTGGTGTTGAGACTCTGCCATTGTGCCTCCCGAGTAAGTTAGGGTTACCAATAAAACTAGACTAAAAAATACTTTTTTAAACATGATTTAGTGCCTTAACTGCGTTAAGAACATCTAAAGGCTCTGCTCTTAGAGTGTAATCTTCATGGGCAAATGCAAATTGAATTACCCCTTGGCTATCAATAACGTAGGTTGCTGGTAATGGTAATTCGTAGCTTTCGTCACCATTGGCTTTTGGAATATCTAAACCAAGTTGATCGTAAACAGGGATCAAGCGTTCATCTAAGGTGAATACTAGGCCACACTTTTTAGCCAAAGAGTTAGACACATCAGAAAGCACCGTATAAGCTAGCTCGTTTTGCTGTTGGGTAGACAGTGATTCATCAGGTAACTGAGGCGAAACAGCAACTAACTGTGCATTTTGATCAGCAAATGCTTGTTGCATATTGTTAAGCGCGCGAAGCTCTAAATTACAATACGGGCACCAACCACCACGGTAAAAGCTAAGCACAAGCGGGCCTTTAGTTAGCAATTCAGTCGAGCTGATTTGTTTGCCCTTGCTGTCGGGTAATTCAAATGCTGGAAACTTATCACCGACTTTTAAAGCATGTTCACTTAATTGTTCAGCAATTAGTTTTTCAGTCGTTACATCCATCAAATTTAAGATATCAGCAGGGACATTGGCTTTCTTTTGCACTTCAAAGGCGTCGATTTGGGTTTTTAAAGACATACATGCTCCAATCATTTTTTACAATTAGTAGCAAGTATAGAGTTTTAAATATTTATATATACAATACAAAACTGAAACCTAAATTCGAAAATGTTGAATCAAAGCCATGTACAGTTTATGTGATTTAGAAACCTTTATTGCCATAGTTGAAAACCAAGGTGTAGTTGCCGCCGCTAAAGCTCAGGGCCTCTCACCAGCTACGGTAAGTCATCGCTTAAGTAAGTTAGAAAAAGCGTTAAGTACTGTATTGTTGTTTCGTGATAGTCGGCGAATACGCTTATCGCCGGCAGGAGAGCTGTTTTATCAACGTGCTGGTGCCATTTTAGAGGCCTTGTATGATGCAGAGCATCAAATTGGCGCACGGGGTTCAGCAGTAACAGGGCTTTTAAGAGTCACTATGCCGCCTTGGGTATTTTCAAAATTTGTGATGCCTGAGCTTGGCCACTTTGAACAGCAATTTCCCGACTTAAAACTCGATTTTATGATTACAGATCAATTTGTGAATATTGTTGATGATGCCCAAGATGTGGCTATTCGAGTTGGTCAGTTAGCAGATTCAAACTTGCTTTCTCGTAAGCTGGTTAATAATTCACGTATTTTGTGCGCAGCACCGAGCTATATTGAAAAATATGGGCAACCTAAGTCGGTGGCTGATCTTAAAGACCATTACTGGGTGTGTTTGCCATGGCAGCGACAGCTTAAATTTAGCGAAGGCGGACAAGTCATTAATTATAATGCGAGAACGCGTTTTACTGTATCTAATTCAGATAACATGACACAGGCTGCGATTGCAGGCCATGGCATAGCGATTAAATCTTATATTGCAATTAAAGACGATTTAGCCGAAGGGCGGTTAATTGAAATACTCCCTAATAGCCTAGTTGATGCTGATGCGCCAGTGTGGTTTTTAAAACCACAAAACAACCTAGTGACGCGTAAAACAGAGGTTTTTTATGAGTTTATGAAATCTTTGTTTACTTAAGGTACAAAAACTTAACAAATGGCTTGTAATTAAACTGAAATCTCGTACCCTAAAGCAATAAAAATATAATAAAGGTGAGTTAAGGATGACAGAACAAACTGGGGTTATCACCGCTTTTACTGAGATATCGAGCAAGCTTAGGCGCTTTGTATCGCGAATTGTCAGCCCTGATGATGTAGAAGATATTATACAAGAAACGTTTATAAAAAGTTATGAAGCTGATCTTAAGCAAAATATCGAATATACTCACAGTTACATGCTGAAAACAGCTAAACATTTAGCGCTGAATCACATCGCTAAATGGGACAATAAATACAAAGAATCGTTAGATGAACAACAGCAGGTTGAGCATCACATGCGTTCAATGGCACTTGAAGATGAAGTGACTTCTAAAGAGCGTTTTTTGTTTTTTTGCCGAGTAACTAACGAATTAAGCCCTCAGGTTAAAAAATGTTTTATCTTAAAAAAAGTCTATGGCTTAAGCCAAAAGGAAATTGCAGCTAAAATGGATCTCAGCGAGAGTACTGTTGAAAAACATATTGCTAAAGGCTTATTGCATGTTCACCGAGCAATGAAATCACACGATGTACAACCTCAGGCATTTACCCCTACCACAGAGTTCACTGCAAAAGAGGTGAGCAAATGAGTAATGTTCATCCATTTTCATCAAAAGACATGATTCAAGAGCAGGCGAGTCATTGGATCAGTGCAATTGATCGTGGCTTATCTAAAGATGAAGTTAGCCAATTACATATCTGGGCTCATCAAAGTATGGCTCATCAAGAGGCTCTGTTTGAACTTGCGACCTTGTGGGATGAAATGAGTGTGCTTAATGAGTTAAGTAGTTTGTTTCCTTATAAAGCACCGCAAAAACAACCTGCTGTATTTGGTATGTCAACCGCAGCCAGCTTTTTAGTGGTGATGTTGCTTGGTTGTATCATGCTTATCTATTCAAGCTATTGGCAAAGTGAAGAAAATGACTACGCCAAATTTAGCAAAATTTACCGCACTAAAGTGGGTGAGCAAGCTGAATTTGTGTTACCAGACAGCACTATTGTGCAGCTTAATACCAATACTAAACTCGAAGTTGCCTACTCAGGCGATCGTCGTCAATTAATTTTGAGTCGCGGTGAAGGGCGCTTTAATGTTGCCAAAGACCCCAGCCGTCCGTTTACGGTTATTGCTGGTGATAAATCATTTACTGCACTTGGTACAGTGTTTAATGTTCAGCGAAATACCGCTTCAGACTTAGAGCTAGTGGTGACCGAGGGCAAGGTGATGATTGCTGATCCTGGTACGCAGGTTGATGCTAGCGACTTTAATCGTTTAAAAGACGCCTCAGATAACAGTGAAGATATAAAAGCGCTTCGCGCTAATGTTGTTGTATCTGGTGAGAAAGCACTGATAAAACAAAGTAAAACAGAACCAATTAAGCAGTTATCTGTTGATGACGTACAACGTGATTTGGCATGGCAACAAGAAATGCTGATTTTTAATGGCGAGTCTTTAGACGAAGCTCTGCAAGAGGTGAGTCGTTATACCGCCACACGTTTTGAATTAAATGATCCAGAACTTGCCTCTTTAAAAGTGGCTGGCGTGTTTAAAACTGGTGACATTAAAGGTTTGCTTGATTCTTTACAGGTCAACTTAGGTGTAGAACATCAACGTTTAGGTGAACATCGTGTTAGCTTAACTATCGCTGCAAAAGGTTAGTTCTGTCTATGAGAATACGCCAATCTAATGATGTTAATTGTGCGCCACTTTCTCGTCACAAAAAATTAATTAAAAAAAAGTTAAATTTACATAGCGGATTTTTCTTCCTCACTTGTTTGTTTAAATTGCGCAGTAAGCAATTGCCGTTGTTACCTGCCTCTTTTGTTATTTATGGCCTTACAGCAGGCCAAGTAGCAATAGCGGCTGAAAAACAAATGCTGCAATTTGACATCAAAGCGCAACGAGCTGATTTGGCGTTAATCGAATTTGCAAAGCAAACCGAACAAACAGTCATTTTTTCTTTCGAATTAGCAAAGCAATATCAAGCGCAATCAGTGTTTGGTTTTTACACCAAACTTGATGCACTGAATGCGATGCTAGAAGGCACTGAGCTCGATGCGGTTGTTGATCAACAAGGCTTGCTGAGTATAAAACTCAAACAAGTAGATAGGATAGATAATAACATGATCAAAGTATCAGGGGTCAGCGCTGCAGTCGTGCCATTACTGCTTGCCGCCAATACGCAAGCGTTAGCAGAAGATCAATCAGCAGAACAAAACATCGAAAAAATTGCCGTTGTCGGTAGCCGTGTAGCAGGACGCTCGGTTGAAGATTTGCCGGTTCCGGTTGATATTTTAAGTGCCGAAGCACTCGAGAATACAGGTCAAACAGAAGTTGGCCGTATGCTTCAGGCTATTGCACCGTCTTTTAACTTTTCAAGCTCGTCTATCAGTGATGGTACTGATGCACTTCGCCCTGCAACATTACGTGGCTTAGGGCCAGATCAAACCTTAGTTCTTATCAATGGTAAACGCCGCCACCAAGCGAGCCTTATTCACATTAATACGTCAGTAGGTCGTGGTACGGCGGGTACCGACATGAATGCTATTCCTGCTGCTGCAATCAAACGTATTGAAGTATTACGTGATGGTGCTGCTGCGCAATATGGTTCAGATGCCATCGCAGGTGTTATTAATATCGTATTAAAAGACGCTGAAGAGGGAGGTAAAGCGGCGATTAATTACGGTGAGTACTCAGAGGGCGATGGCGAAACTGTAACTGTTGATTTCAACAAAGGTTTTGCTTTAGGTGATGAAGGTTATTTAAATACCACAATCAACTACCGTGACCGTGCGCCGACAAACCGTGCTGGCCTTCATGGCTCATGTCAATTTTACGGCTGTACTGAACTTGATGACGGTACGCTTTTAGCAGGCGACCCTCGTGAGTTAACGGCACCTCGTGATACGTTTAGAATTGGTGATGCAGATTCACAGCAATTTGCTCTAACCGTTAACACTGGCTACGAGCTTGCTGGTGGTGAGCTATATGGCTTTATCACTTATTCAAATCGTGAAAACGAATCAGCTGCGTTTTTCCGTCATAACGCAAATGCTAATGGTAACCCTGTATTACAAGATGGTGATGCAACCATTCCTATGGGGTTCTTACCGAAAATTAATACTGTCATTGATGACGTGTCTTATAACTTTGGTTATAAAAAATCGTTCGATAATGACTCAAGCATTGATTTATCGTACACCTACGGTGAAAACAGCATTGATTACACCACAAGCGACACTATCAACGGCTCTTATGCTAACTACCTTCGTTATGACCAAGGTTTAACGGCTGATGAAATTCGTGCCACTATCCCGCGTTCAGCGTATGCATATGGCCTTGAATTATCACTGCAAACTCTAAACCTTGATTACACCAAAGATTACGACAACTTCTCATTAGCACTAGGTGCTGAGCTTCGTACCGATGAGTTCCGTATTCTTGAAGGTAGCGAATACGCATACCGTGATTACGATACAGTTGATGGTGTGAGCATCTATTCTGGCTTAAATGGCGGGGTAGGTAGTGTTGACGCTGCAAGCGGTACGCAAGGTTTTGGTGGCTCAGATCCGGCATCATCTGTTGATGAGTCGCGCGATGTGATCTCATTCTATATTGATGCAGAAACCTATGTTATCGATGATGTAATTATTTCAGGTGCGGTACGTTACGATAACTACAAAGGCTTTGGTGATACCGTTAACTTTAAGTTAGCAGGTAACTGGTCTGTCACTGAAGATGTGTCTTTGCGTGGTGCATTAAGCACAGGTTTTAGAGCACCTTCTATGCAACAACTTTACTTTAATAACGTAAGTACTCAGTTTGTTGTAGGCGATGACGGCAGCTTAGTGGCTGAGCAAGTAGGTACGTTCAGAAACGACAGTACTTTAGCGCAATCAATTGGTATTCCTAAGCTAAAAGAAGAGAAGTCACAAAACCGCAGTTTAGGTATTGTGTATAACGTAACCGACAATATCAATTTAACCATTGATTACTACTCGATTGATATCGACGACCGTATCGTTATTTCAAACCGTTTAGGTAAAGGTTTATCAGATACGCTAGATGCTGCACTTGAAAGCTCAGGCGCAGGTGCGGGTCAGTTCTTCTTAAATGGTGCAGACACAGAAACAGAAGGTGTTGATTTAGTTGCCACATGGAACACAGAAGGTCTTGGCGGTACGCTAGATTTCACCTTTGCTGCTAACTTTACTAAAACAGATGTGGTTGATTTATTTACGCCATCAGGCAGTGGTCTTGAAACTATTCCGGTAGAAGATGTGTTTTCTGCCCAAGAAACGTCAATTATCGAAGAATGGCAACCTGAAGACCGCATTAACTTAAGCGCGCTTTACCGCTTAGAAGATTGGACTGTAAACCTATCTCTAAACCGTTACGGCGAATACACAGTTGAAGATGGTGGCCGTCAAACATACGGTGCTGAAATCTTAACTGATGTTAAAGTTAACTACTTCTTTAACGAAAACCTGTCATTTAACATTGGTGCAAATAACTTATTTGATGTTTACCCAGATAAGAACACCATTGGTAATTCGCGCTCGGGTACGATTGTTGATGCTAGCGGCAACACAATTGTTTCAAGCCCTGGTGTATTCACTTACTCACGTCGTTCAGCACCATTTGGTTTTAACGGTGCGTACTACTACGTAGGTGCAGAGTACAAGTTCTAAACTCCCTTTAGATTCCTTTATTATTTAACTTGCAAAGGGCCGTTAGGCCCTTTTTTAATGCAGTCATAAAAACTTCACTTTTTTTATCAACATAAATCCCTAATAATATCTGGACTAGACCAGATTTTAGGCGATATTAAAAATGAATGAATATTTACTGTTAACTCCTGGCCCATTAACAACATCGGACAGTGTAAAACAAGCGATGTTAAAGGATTGGTGTACATGGGATGACGATTATAACTTAGGTGTTGTACAGGCTATTCGCAGCAAACTTGTAACTTTGGCCACTAAAAGTTCTGACTATACGTGCACATTAATGCAGGGCAGTGGCACTGCGAGTGTAGAAAGTGCTTTAGGTAGTTTAGTCGCAAATGAACATAAGTTATTAATAATAAACAATGGCGCATATGGTAAACGGATGGCAGAAATTGCCAAGTATTTAGGTGTTGACCATTGTGTTTTAAATTACACTGAAACGCAGCTACCAAACTGTGACGACATTGAAAAAACACTCTTGAGTGATGAAAACATTAGTCATGTTGCAATGGTGCACTGCGAAACGACGACCGGCATGCTAAACCCAGCAAAGCAAGTGGGCGAACTATTATCACGCCATAACAAAGTGTATATTTTAGACGCAATGAGCAGCTTTGGTGGCGTACCGTTTGACTTAGCAGATTGGCACATTGATGTAATGATTAGCTCATCTAATAAGTGTATTCAAGGTGTTCCAGGTTTTGGTTTTGTAATTTGCAAACGTGACTTAATTGAAGAATCACAGGGGGTTGCACGTTCGTTGTCACTTGATTTACATGCACAGTGGCAGTGTATGGAGAATAATCAAGGTAAATGGCGTTTCACATCTCCTACACATGTTGTACGCGCATTTCATCAAGCTCTAATTGAATTAGAACAAGAGGGTGGTATTGCAGCACGTCATAAGCGTTATAAAGACAATCAGCAACTTTTAGTCACTGCGATGAGAGAGTTAGGTTTTCAAACGCTCTTAGATGAGAGCTTACATTCACCGATTATCACCTCATTTTATTCTCCAACAGCGAATGGGTATGACTTTAAAGAGTTTTACTTGTTGCTTAAAAACCAAGGGTTTGTGATTTACCCAGGTAAGGTGTCAGATGCTGACTGCTTCAGAATTGGCAATATTGGTCATGTGTTCGAAAACGATATTACACGTTTAATTGAGGCAATATCAAACAGCAGATATTGGTTATAAAGAATGTTCACCCGTGTAAAGGCTTTGTTTAACAAAGCCTTTTTTCATTTATTGCCTTAGTGACCTTCTACAGTCATTTCAATAGCATTATGCAACCAATACTCAACATTGTAATCCACTAAACTGCCTAGTTCATCAAAGCGTTTACGAATAACTTTTAAACAGGGTGTGCCACTATTTTTTTGCAATACCTGTGCTACATCGTCAGGAAGGACAGTCACACTAATCGCGCACTGCTCATTGACTACATTTGTTGCGTATTGATTTGCCATTATTTGTGTTATCGAGCCATTTAGGTTGTGCTCAGCAAGTCCATCAAAACGCGCAGCATCACAAAAAATATCTTCAAACATCACTAAGCGCTCATCAAGGCTGCGGGCACGTTGCAAATGGTGCAAAGTTGATGCAGAAAATTCTGCTTTTAAATCATGATTGCTAATTTCTTGATGGCTAATCACTTGGGTATCAGCAACAAAGCCTTGTTGTTTTGCAAGTTCATAAAAGTTTACTTTAGTGGCAGGGTTCCACTTAAGTTTTGTTGGTGTTACAAACCAACCACGGCGCGTTTGGCTATAGATCAATCCTTCAGCTTCTAAACGAAGTAGTGCCTCACGGACTGTAATACGGGTCGAGTTAAATTGTTCTTGTAACAAACGCTCAGAAGGGAGTTTGTCACCCGTGTTCAGAGTCCCTTCGCTTAGTAATTGATGTATGTAATTTCTGATTTGTTGATATAAAAGCATACGGTGCCTTTTTGCTAAATACAGCTTTAGCTTAACTGATAATAAAGGGATTTATAACGTTTGATTATGAAATTAAATAGTTATCTAAGTAATCTAGCCAAAAAGAAAGTGGTTCAATATGCATATTTGGATCTTTTGCACAGTCGTCAAGTTCTCTTAATTGTAAAATTTCTTCAAAAAATGGCTGGGCTGAAAATTGATTAGCTTGTTGTAACGACAAAGGGCCACCTTGTTGTTGCAAGGTGAGTGTACTGGCAGGCGAAAGTGTTTGCTCATAACCTGCATTCTTTGCGACTAAATAGCGTTTAGCTTGAACATGTTGAGAAACCATGGCAACGACAGCATCATTAAAGTTATTTTCTTTTAAAAAAATAGCGCCAAGCTCACAGTGATTTACATATCCTTGCTTGGTCATAGTGAGATTTTGCTGCTGTGCGATTAAATGTCCAATATCATGTAAAAATGCAGCAACGACAGTATCAGCGCTTAATTTTTGCTGCAATGCAAGCCCAGCGCACTGGGCTGCATGAGAATACTGAGTACAAATTTCGTCATAGTGTTGGTAACCAAACTGCTCAAATAAATAACAGATCTGTGTAATTGTTTGTTGGTGTGTAATGGCCATCTAAAAAACTCTACGATTTCATATCGACTTTTCCTGCGCTGCCTATGAGGCTGGCAAGATACGTATCTATTGGATTTACATGGGTGTTATTGTCTTCTGCTCGTTCTTTACGACGAATTGCATTACGAATTAGGTAAGCGCCGACAGTTCGAAAGGGCTCAACTACAAAGTTGTCTAATGTTTGATTTACAAGGCCACAGTGTTGCCAAACAGGTGCATTCTTTAAAATTAAAGCACACAGAATATTTGCCCCTAAAAAAGACTGTACGACGCCATTACCAGAATAACCCCCGGCGTAGATAACGTTTGCTTGATTATTCAAATGTCCAAAAAACGGGAAGCCAGTGACACTTCGGTCAGAAGGGCCTGTCCAAGTTCGATCAATTTCAAAATTATGCTTAGGGAAAAAGTGTGATAAAGAGTTATTTAATAGCGTTTGATAGCGACTCGGCTGCTCAAATTTATCACTCATTCTGTTTGCGAAGCTAAAATAATTTCCGCCTTTGCCAAGCATTAATCGACCATCAGTAGTGGTTCGGTAATAGTTTACAAAAATACGGGAGTCTATTATTGCAGCGCCATGATTGAGACTTAAATGATTTAGCGTTTCAGGCATCGGTTTAGTAATTGCCATATCGCTTGAAACCAGCACGATATTACGTTGAAACTGCGGCTTTAGGGTAGGGAGCCACGCATTAACGGCAAATACTAGATGATTAGCACAAATATTACCTTGGCTTGTTTCAACATTTAGGGGGGACTGTCCGCTATGTGCTGTGTACTGGCACTGTTCAATAATTGTAACGCCTAAACTTTCAGCGACCTGTTTTAAACCACGAACTAATTTTGCCGGCTGAATACTTCCACCATGAGGTGAATAATGACCGTTAATATTGGCGGCTGATCCTGTATTGATAAGAGCTTGAGTATCACAGTGTTGCCACGCATTAAGATTGTTATCCTCAAGCATTTTTATTGCGGGGGCTAACAAGTGCTTTTGTGCTTCATTTGAGGCGGTGTAATAACAGCCATCAATCCGACAATCGCAGTCGATACCGTGCTGACAAACAAACTCTGCAATTTGATGAACCGCTGACTCAGACTCTTTGACTAAAAACAGTGCCTTTTCGAGACCGACTAACTTACTTAAACTGGGCAGCTTAGTTGACCAAGTTAACATTGCACCGCCATTTCGCCCTGATGCACCTTGCCCGCAAAAGCCTTTTTCAATGATGGTAACCTTTAAATTAGCTTGTTGCTGCTTAAGTTTGATTGCGGTCCAAAGACCAGTAAAACCACCACCTATGATACATACATCGCAATGATGCTTTGCAGGTAATGCAAGAGGAAGCGCATTGGCTTCCTCTTGCATTGCGTTATCAAACCAAAAAGGTTGAAACTGCATTATGGGCGCTCCCCTCGGCTTAGTTTTGCATCAATCTCCATTAAAACAGCTTCAATATCGGCCAGTGAGTCGACCACGAAATGTGCACCTGCAGAGTACAAGCTTTGGTAAGCTTGGCGTGTCAGTTGTTGCTTCTGTTCAGCACTACAAGCTTGCCACTCTTGCTCTGTTAAGCCAACCGCATTACCGCTTAATGCGAGGCCAATTGTCCACATGCCGGCATTCAAACCTTCTTCGATGCCGGGGGCTGAATCATCAATTTTGATACAGTTAGCAACTTTTTTAATGCCTAAAGCATTTACATTTTCAAGAGCCATCCAAGGGCCAGGGCGAGAACCGGCTTTAAGGTCGTCACTTGCTACCCAATGATCCGGTTGATAGCCATAGTCTGCAGCGGCGCTGACTAACACTTCCATAACTTGGCGAGGGTAGCCCGAACAACTGCCTACTTTGATGTTTTGCTGTTTTAAGCGATTGATCACTTTAAGCGCACCAGGAATAGGCATTGCTCTGTCTGCTACTTTAGCCTTTTGCAATGGCATGAAAGTTTGATAGATGTGATCAATATCTGAGTCTGACATTGCTCGGCCAAACTGTGAGTGCCAGCGTGAAGCAACTGACTCTAACTTTCCAAGTGTGGCAATGTGATCCCATTTTCCCATACCCATTGGAATACGCGCTTCAGCAAGTGAAATCTCAAAGTCATAAGCTTGTTTAAATGCTTCAACAAAAATGGTGGTGGGGGCAACTGAGCCATAATCCACGACAGTTCCAGCCCAATCTAAAATGATAGCTTCTATGTTTTTCATAAGATTCTCTTTTAATTGTTTCAGGTCACAACCTGTTTTGAGTGATGAGTTCGAATAGGGGATAAACGTACTGTGAAATAACACAGTGAACATGCAACTAAAGCGGCGGCTACAATGCCAACTAAGTAACAAGCGTTAATAAAGAAGTTAAGCCAACTGAGTTCAGGCATAGCAAATGTTCTGTACAGTAAAATACTGACAGAGCCAAGATAGCCTGCAGAATCAGCAAGATAAATTAAAAAACCAGCATTAGCGACAGAGCCAACGGCAGAAATCATTCGGTCAAATAGAAAACAGTTATACGGGATGTAACTGATATAGAGACCTGAGCCAAGTAAGACCATCCACGCTTTTGCGGATATCAAGTTAGCTTCGAAAGCAAAGGTACTCGACAATAACAAAGCGGCACCGAATAAAATAAAGCCGTGATTGACATAAAATGCGGTTTTGTTGTTTTTTACCAAAACCATCGCACCTAATGCGATAAGGACAATAAATGACATTCTTATCCCCGCGTAGGCGAAAATGGCAGGTTCTTCACCATGGCCAAGAGCTTGCCAAATTTCAGCTGCAAAATTGTCACGGAAATCACGAAAACCAGTAAACAGCATAAAGCTTAAAATGAGGCAGCTAATACCAAACCAATACTGTTTAAAAAATTGCCAACGGGCTTTGCCATCCATAGGTAAGCGTTTTTGTCTTGCTTGTTCGTCCTCTATTGTTGGTTCTGGAATGAGGGTTAAGCATTTAACACTAAACAATAGCAGCGGGAAAAATAGCGCACCTGTTGCTGCAGGCATCCAAAGTTCAGGTACATTTAGTGTATCAATAAGCCATTTGCCTACACTGCGAACAAGGCCTGATGCCAATATAAAAGTGACACTCAAAATAGCGCCTAGAATTTCACTGGTTTTTCTTCCTTCAAGAAAGCTAAAAACAAGTCCCCAAATCATGCCTAGTGAGAGGCCATTAAAAAATAGCCAAATAACATTTAACCCAATCGGAGTGATAGCAAATAACACCAGCGATATTTCTGCAGCGGCAAGCAGGCCAATAATTGTTAAACCTCGTTGCTGATGCTGCATCTCTGAAATAACTTTTATGCCAATAAATTTAGCGCATAAATAGCCAAAAACTTGCGCCAAAATCAGTGCAATCTTAAAGCTTATCTGCCAACTCGGATCGTCGAATTCAGTGTAACTATTTGCAGTGAATGGCTTACGAAATGCGTACATAGAAAAGTAAGTGAGAAATGCAGCACTGGCTGCAAATAACACAAAACCGGTTCCTTGCGCACGTTTAAGCCAATTAGGGTGTGAAAACATTAGGTATCCTTTGCGGGGCAATGGCCCCGCATACAACTCAAAAACTGATTAGAACTGATAATTAATGCCAACCATGCCGCGTACACCGTAGTACTCTACTTGTAGAGGACGGCTTTCATCGCCTAGGTAGTATTTAAGAGGCTCGTTGGTTAAGTTATTCAGTTCGAGGTAGACTAATGCGTTTTCGTTAAGCTGATATGACGTGGTAAAGTCAACGCTTGTATTGTCGCCATAATAGCTATCAAATTGTTTGCTGCTGCCATGCTCTTCAATGTATTCACCTTTGAAGTTAACGGCTAATCGAGCTGCAAAATGCGTATTATCGTAATACACCGTAAAGTTGTAGAGACTATCTGCTTGGCGAGGAATGGAGACTTTGTCTGCGCGATCTGGAATCGTCATTTCTGAATCCATGAAGGTCGCATTAGCCATGATGCCAAAGTTATTTAGTTCAGGTGTAATAAACCCTAAATCACGATTGAACGCGACCTCGAGACCTGCAAGCCATGCGCTATCGCCATTTTCAGGGCGAATAATATTAACCCCAGTGTTATTGCCGAACTCTCCTATAGAGCTACTTTGAAAAATAGGATCGGTAATATCTTTATAAAATACCCCCAGAGAAACTAACCCTAAGCGGTCAAAGAAGTATTCAGCCATTAAGTCGACATTATTTGAATAAGTCGGCTCTAAATTTGGGTTACCAGAAGTTAATTCGTTGTCTGCTTCTAAGTAAGTTGCACCTGGCGTTAATGAGCCAAAGTCAGGACGAGCAAAAGAGCGAGTTAATGCAAGTCGATAATTGGTTTGACTGTTAGGGTGATAGGTTAAATGCAATGCAGGTAACACAGACAAGTAGTCATTGTTTGCTTTAACGCTTTCGACTTTATCTTCATCTGCAAGGTAAATATAACCGTCAACTTCGGTGTCGGTTTGAGTTAAACGAAGACCTGTTAGCATTTCCCAATTAGCATTAATGGTATATGTAGCCATACCATATAAAGATGTATGTTGTTCATTAACATCAAAGTTTCTGCCAAGTGCTCCACCATTTTCGATTAAAGCAGATTCACTTTTATCAAGGACAAACTTGTCTTTATTGTTATTCCAAAAATTCGCTAAGTCATCAGTACTAGCAACTTGCGAAAACTGACTTTGATAATCGTAAGAAAGCTCGCTTAAATAGTCACTTCGCCCAGGTTGGTCGGCTAATGCAAAATCACTCAGAGTAGGGGCTGCGCCATAGTTTTCAGTATCCCATGCATAAAATTCATCGCTGAACCTAGCAACGCGTTCTTTATCGCGATACTTTGCGCCTACTTTAACAATAAGATCATTATTGAGTTGCCACTCAAAGTCTAAAGCGGCAACAATTTTATCTTTTTCATTCACCTTAATTTTATAAAGTTCGACCCACGATAAGCCCATTTGGCTTGGATCAAACGAAAAACCACTTGGTAGATGAGTACTGATTTGATCCCATGGATCTGAACCACCATCAATCGTGTTATAAGCGTAGTTTTTGCCTGTATCTCTGTCTTCAAGGCCTTCGTAACCGACATTTTTTTGGTCAAATCGAACTACAAAATAACTGTTATCTTCACTGTTAGGCGTGTTGCCATACCTAAATTCGTTTTCATAGCTAGATAAAGACCAATTTAATGTTTTGTCGTAGCCAAAAAAATGCTCACCAGCAAACTCAAAGCCCGTCATTTCTGTTATGAGCTCATTTCTAATATGTTGTAGCTCTGCTCTGTCTTTATCAAAACGCATACGATGCTTATAATGCGTTTCATCGTCGATTAGTGTGCCGTACATTGCACTAGCACTAACATTGCCTTGTTCTAGCTGGTATTCAACAGAACCATTTAAACCGTAAGTTTCACGAGTTCCGGTGTAATCTCTTAGCTCTAAACGATAAATACCTAAACCATCATTTCCTCGACGTGGTTCAAAGTTATCTGTTGCCCAGTCGCGTTGCCACGCTGTTGCGTTAATTAAAAAACCTAACTTGTCATCTAAGATGCGATCGCCATAAAGTAAGTTGGCAGAGTAGTTATTGCCATCAGCTAGTTCGTTTTGACCGAGTGCTAAATTGGCATTAAATACAAAATCATCGGGTGCTTTTTTGGTTATAAAGTTAACGTTACCACCAATAGCATCTCCCTCCATCTCTGGCGTTAATGCTTTTGATACCTCTACAAATTCAATAAGCTCACTCGGGAAAAAGTCAAACGCAGTGGCGCGGCTGGTGGTTTCTTCTTCTGCAGTTGGTAATCGGTTGCCATTGATAGTTGCAGAGCTCCACTGGGCAGGTAAGCCGCGAACAGCAACAAATCGGCCTTCGCCTTGGTCGCGTTCTATAGAAACACCAGGGATGCGTTGAACTGCTTCAGCTGCGTTACGGTCTGGCAACTTACCGATGCCATCAGCCGAAATAACATTTTTAATATTTTTAGCATTCTTTTGGCTATTGGCCGCAGCCATTTCACCACGTTGAATTTGACCAACAGCAACGACTTCTTCAATGGTGTTAGCTGAATTATCCATCACAATAGGAGACAGTAATTTAACCTCATTGTTGCTTATCTCAACATCAACAATCTGGCTGCTATAACCCATATACGAAACTTCAAGTTGGTAGTGGCCTGCATCTAATTTAGCAAGCTCAAACTTACCATCATAATCAGTCACCGTTGATTGATTTGTGCCAACGACTTTAACCAAAGCACCTGGCAAGCGATTACTATGATCTGTGATAGAGCCTTGAATTTTTGCATCAGTGGCAAAAGCGCTATGCGCTGATAAAAATGGGTAGCTGCACAAAAAAACAGCTGTGCTGAGTGTACGTCGTTTAATCATCTGTTGAGCCTCTTATTTTTAAATTTAATCTGGACTAGACCAGATTTGTTGCAGACAATAATAGAGAGGCTTTTTTACAAAGATGTGACGGTTTTTTATTTTTAATATTAAAAAAGGGTCAAATGACCCTTTGAGATAAGTTATAAAGACGTGCTGATAGCAATTGGTACATCTTGATATTGTTTTATTTTATCAAGCAAGGTGACCAAGGTTTTATGGCTGCTTTGCTCACTTGCTGTTACTTGCACATTGGTCATTTCAAACTGTGCGGCAAATAACGCAAGGTTAGCGATTATCTGCTCTGGTGTGATAAGCCTATTTGCAAAATAAATACTGTCGTTTTCAGTGATAGTAAATTGTGCTTGTTTTTTAGGGTTTTCAAGACTTGGTTTTGCTAAAGGGCGGTTCACTTCAATAGCGCGCTCTTTAACAAATGAGGTTGTGACGATAAAAAATATCAGCAAGATAAACACAATATCGAGCATAGGAGTCATATCTACATCAGCGTTTGCAGTGGTTTTTTTATGTTGTTTCACCATAATTAGGTCCTTGTTGTTTTTGACTAAGCCACAAAATTTACGATTAAGTGGACTAGCCATAGTCGTGATTAATACCACGGATTATTTTTAAAATGCTGGGCGCCACAGCAGTTTTTCGGATCCTAAATTTAAAGTTAGCAGCTTTTAAAAAAACGGTGGTTAAATAAATATTCTAAGTTTATTAAATATTTGTAGCGTTTTTGTTGGTAAAAATATTTATTAACTTTGATGAAATCATTTTGAAGTTTATCTGGTCATTTTTGTCGGAACTAAGTTTAAAGGATGGATAAATGATAAAAATTACGTCTTTAGTTTGTGCAATGTGTCTTGTTTTACCAACAGTAAGTTTTGCTGAGCAATCAGTAAACGGGCAAGATTTTATTAATTTATTCGAAAAGCTGTCAGGTAAGCAACCCGGTATCAGAAAAGGTCACGCCAAAGGGGTGTGCGCTGTCGGCACATTTACACCTAATCAAGCAGCAAAGCAGTATTCAATTAGCCCTTTATTTAACGCACCGTCAAAAACAAATATTCGCTTTTCTATGGGCGGTGGTAACCCTCATGCTGATGAAACATCACGCTCGCCGCGAGGAGTGGGGGTGCAGTTTGTACTAGAAAATGGTGATGTACACAATATTGCAGGGCTAAGTACACCTGTATTTGCAGGTAAAAGCCCAGAAGCGTTTTTTGGTTTGCTAAGTACCTTAGTACCTGACGAAAAAACTGGGCAAATCGATTATGCAAAAGTAAAAGCATACAGAGAGCAAAACCCGAGTACCTTAGGGCAATTTAATTGGCTGCAAAGCCATAACCCGCCAGCATCGTATGTGTCTTCGCGTTATTTTGGTGTGCATACCTTTTACATGGTTGATGAAAAGGGCGCTAAGCATGCCTTTAGATGGACCATGGTGCCAGAAGAGCCTGAGCAGGTGCTAACTGAAGAGCAAATGAAAACCTTCCCTAAATCATTTCTGGCTAAGCGACTTGAAGAGGGTTTAGCGAAAGGAAAGGTTCATTATCGTTTTCAAGCACAATTAGCCAAGCCCGGTGATGCATTAACTGACCCTTCAGTACAATGGCCTGCGGAGCGCAAAACAATTAATTTAGGAAAGCTCACCATAGAATCGACAGGTGAGTCAGGTTGCGACCTCACTAATTATGACCCAAATCTGTTATCTAAAGGGTTTAAGCCAAGTGATGATAAAGTACTTAAATTACGCTCAACAGCCTATGCGATTTCATTTGCTAAGCGTTTAACGGGCCAATAAATAAAACTAAATCGCTTGGCGGTGCTCCCGATTATTTGATTACCAAATAAACTTGGTGGTTTAACGACCAAGCGATTTTAATGTAAAAGTTGTCGTATATAGTTAAAGTCATATTTTTCAATTATGTATTGTTTTTATTCACTTTACCCATATCTATACATTTACTGAAAAAATAAAGGGAATTTTATGAATGTAACTTTGCGTGATGTTACGAAGGATAATTGGCTGGATGTAATTCACTTAGAAATAACTAAAGAGCAAGAGGATTACGTAGCGTTAAATTCAGAGTCTATCGCTGAATCAAGCTTTTATCCCCATTATGTTAATCGGGCAATATATCGTGAAGATGAGGTTGTCGGTTTTATTCAATATTACCAAGAGCTTGAAGAAGGGCTACCTGATGAGTTTTACATTGCTCAGTTTATGGTTGATGTAAAATATCAAGGCCAAGGTATAGGTAAAATCGCAACAGAATTAGTAATTAACGAGATGAAAGAAATTCCAGAATGTAAAAAAATAACCATACTCTACATGCCTGGCCACCATATGATGCGCAAATTTTATTCTCAGTTTGGTTTTGTGGTCACCGAAGAAGACGATGAAGACGGTGTTGTAATGGAACTTGATGTTAAATAGTTGAAACGCTTTTTAGGAGAGCTTAGTTATAATCAACCTTTATCATATCTTGTCAGATTTGTTTTTAGTCCTTAATAAAATCTGACAGTTTAATATGCGCAAGAAGTATAGTGTCGGATTAACTCGTTTTTGGACATAAATGAGTCAGTGGCTTTTCCACTCATCCTCTATAGTTCGAAAAATATTACTTTAAGAAACAGTAAAGCGCTTAATAAGTTAATTTACAAGCTGCCGCACCTCTGACATTTATAGCAACAATCATAGTCGTGAATACTCAACTAATTCTATTTCAATAGGTTAGTTTTGATAAAACTTACTGTTGTAGTATTCCGCTCGCTCTATCAAACCCAATGCGTCTTTGCTTATACCATCTCCGGCTTTCATTTTTCCAATAAATGTCTCTTTAAACATCGGGTAAAGGTTTGAAAATATTTCAGTGAGCGTTGCCGACAGAACAGTTACAACTTGATGGAAATCGACCTCTATCTCCGTAATAACATTTTTGTGTTCCGCTTCGAGAACCAACTCCTCGCCGTCCGGTCCAGTATGCTTGCCTGAAACTCCAAAAGCTTCCATTGCACTTGCTGCATAATAAAATTCTGGGAGGCTCCCCAAAGCTCTTCTCTCTCCACGGTGAAAAAGTCTATCTCTTTCCTCTCGTAAATGTTTGCCCGCTTCAGCCACTTCATCTATTAGTTCTATTAACCTATTGTTAGTTATTATTTTTTCATTCCTAATTAACGTTTTTCTGGATACCTTACGCGGAGATAGGCCAACCTCACAAACCGATTCAATCAATAGAAATACGCAATCCCTAATCGATGTTACTCTACCTAACATGACATCTAGAATCGAACGCACCCAGTTGTAACGTGAAATATTTCCAAGTGGTGTTTCAACCGGAAGATTCGTCAATGACAATAATTGATAGATTGTTTCAAGTGACTTAAATGTATCGTTCAGGGCATTTGCCCTGTGATGGACGTGTAAAACGTAGTTTACGTCGGAAGGAGCTGTTCCAAATTCAAAATCTTGAAAGCAGAGCGGTTGGTATAAGTCGTACACAACACCGATGAATAGGCATCCGTCAAGAGTCTCACTATCAAACTTTATTTCTGACATATCAGCGCTTGTTCCTAAGTTGGTTGCGTCTAAATTCCTTAGCTGATTCCAGCCACTTGGGTTGCTTTAAATTGTCCACAAACCATCGGATGAATTTTTCAGAATAGCGAGGTCTCCCATCAATCACCCAACGCATATCAGACTTTGTCTGATAATTAATTTTGTGTTTATTCAGCACGGCCTGAAAAGCACCACTCTTGATTGAAATGGTTGCCTGCCGTTTATTTATTTCGTCAAGGGTCTCTTTCGTATGGTAGGGGTGTGTAGCATCTGGATCTTTAGTCTTCGTGATTATAATAGCCCCTTCACCGGCATCACCCACACTAAGTGACAGATCGCTTTCATCTTCCCGCTTAACAAGCGCAAGCCTGTAGTCAACTGGGATTGAGAACTCTGTAGAATCAACCGTCTTCGATGTTTCGTCAAAGCGTTTAATGAATTTCGATACTGATTGAGCAGCATGCTTACCATACAACTTTTGAATTAATGCTACTTCTGGAGCGGGGCCATCTACAACCAAACTCAGCATACCCACACTTTGCCCAGCAAGAGGGGCATTACCCATTTCATGTCTATAACGTGTTTGATAGTTCAGAACGGTTGCTTGAAAAAGCCGGGACAATTGTGGCTGTAATTCTGGTATCAGCAGATGGATGGCGTGGTCACGTAAATCAATAATCGTCTCTAAATTGATTCTGACAGGATCTTTTTCTTGCAGCCTCCTTTTAACCGCATCTGAAATGGATATACTTCTATCCCCATCATTAAAAATTTTTTCATACCCTTCAGCCTTGAGTATTTCTGCTTTAAGTAACAGTTCCCAAGCATTGACCATCATGATTGCGAAGGCCTCAACACGGTTTTTCATACTTGGTCGGTTATATACCTCCAGCGCTAAAGTAAACGCATCGAGACTCCGACTAACCAGCTTGTCGTGAAACTGCTCTTCCGGTTTTTTTTGCTTAGTTTTCGCTGACTGACTCATTACGGCAAGGAACTCGTCATTTGATAAGGCGCTTATTCCTTCAATTCGGTATTTGGCACGTGAACCAGCATGAAAAATGTACTTATTAAGCAACTTCTCATTAATGTACTTGTTGATGGAGTTTTTACTATACGCGGTGCGTTGGGCTACCATCTCAGCGGTAAAGGTAGTGCCGTTTTCTTCAAACTCCCTTAAAACATCAGCCAAAGCGAGCTGGTTATTATTCCTTGCCAATTTATTCATATCCTTCTGTAGTTCTTGATAGAAGCAAGTTGTTGGTATACCTCTAAAGCAATAGACATTTTCAGTATTACTAAAATTAAGCCAACAGGCAAGTACCAACCAAAGCTAGTTCAGTCATGCGAAACACTAAAAGGGCAATAACTAGTTATGTCTTATGTCAGCTATTGGACCTTAGCCGAACTTTGGCTGGATGGTGGATTAGTTCTAAGTTGTCTGTCAAATGAAGTTACAACCAAGAAGTTTAATTTAGATATAATAAACAGTATATCTAAACAGATAAAAGCCCAGCTTTGCTGGGCTTTGCACTCTCACAATTTAATGCTTTTTCATTTTACTCATTTCAGCATGACAACTTTGAATCGTCAGCAGGGTTTTTGATAACGCGGCTTCACAATCATGGGGTTGTGGCTTTTTAAGCGCATGTTTGATTTCGGCTAGCGTTTTATCTTCAACTTCTTCAAGCTCGCTAACGTAGGTAGCGTTTTTGTCGGCACCGAGTTTGGTGATTACTGATGTATAAGCTTTACGCGCTTCTACAGCAAAATCAGAACCATTTTCGCGCTCGCCATTTTCGTTAATAGCATAAGGTTGTAAGCGCTCAACACTTACTTTACGCGCATCTATCATGCGTTGAAATAAGGCAATTATGCTTGGGTCGGTTACTTTTTCCTGTGCTTTTTCATAAAAATCGATACCGCTATTCATAACTTGGATGATATCTGCAATATGATGAACGTCTTGTCCTTGATGAGTATTCATAATGACCTCTTTTTGAATATTAAAAACAATGCAATTAGATACTTGCAAAGCATATTCCAGTTCATTACTAAAATATAAAGTTATTGTATTTCAAGTGGTTATTGGTTTTTAAAAGAAGGGGGGACTGCTGATAAGCTAAGCTAACATCTTGCTTATCAGCAATAATTACAATCTGGTTGGTAAAATCTTACTTAAGCTCGTCGGCTACTTCTGCAACCTTTTGGCGTAACCAAATATGGCTTGCATCACGGTGTAATAGCGGGCTCCAAATCATATCGAGCTCAAATGGCGGAATAGGGAATGGCGGCTCAAGAATTTTAAGGCCCGGATCATCTAAATAAATATTTGCGGCTTTTGATGGTAATGTAGCAACCAAGTTTTGTTCTTTCGCTAAGTGAATGGCTACATGGTAGTTACGGGTAAAGGTGGCAATATTACGGTGTTTACCAAAGTGAGCGAGCGCCTCATCAACCCAACCTAGCTTTTGCACATCTTTAGGGTCCATACCCACACCTACACCAAAGCCTGTTTTACTTACCCAGATATGGCGGGCTTTTAAATAGCTGTCGAGGCTGAAGTCTTTGATAATCGGGTTATCTGCTTTTACTAAGCAGCAAAAGCTGTCTTTCCAAATTTGTTTGTAGTGAAACGATTGCGGTAAGTTTTCAAAGCGGTTGATAGCCATATCTACCTTACCGTTTTCAACGTCGTGGAAGGTTACATCACTTGGGGTCAAAATATCGAGTGTTGTATCGGGCGCTTCTTCGTGTAATTTACTTAATAAGCGAGGAGCAAGGGTACTTGCTGCATAGTCACTGGCCATGATACGAAAAACACGCTTACTTTGTGATGCTTCAAACTCGCGATTTGGGGCAAGTGTTTCTTCAAGGGTCATTAAAATGCCGCGGATCACCGGCTGTAGCTCTTTTGCGCGCTCTGTAGGTACCATACCTTCGCTGGTACGCACTAAAATAGGGTCGTTGAATAAATTACGGAGTCTTTTTAGGCCATTACTCATGGCAGGCTGCGTAATGCTTAGCTGGTTAGCAGCTTTAGTTACATTACACTCCCTTAGTAAAGTATCTAGGTAAACAAGTAAGTTTAAATCTATTTTACTTATATTCATTGTGTGTCCTTGGTGTTTACCAATAATGGATAAATCGTTGTGCAGCAGGGTATGGATAAATGTGGCTAACTACACCTTGCTTATAATTGTATTGTGCTTGTCGCCAATAGGCTGGATCTTCAAGCTCTGGGTGTGTACTCAATAAATATTGCTTATACACCGGGTTTGCTGTCACAAAGGTACATAATTGCTCTGGAAACACATCTTGTGGTGCCACAGAGTAACTTTGCTCATTGGTTAAGTAATCATCGTACGACTTTGCTTTTGGTAAGGCCCGAAAGTTCATGTCTGTTAGGTACTGAACTTCATCATAGTCGTAAAAAATAATGCGATTATGTTTACTCACCCCAAAGTTTTTCAACAGCATGTCGCCTGGGAAAATATTTACGGCGATCATTTCTTTTAATGCTTGGCCATATTCTTCTATCGCCTCAAACGCTTGTTGTTCACTGGCATTTTCAAGATACAGATTTAACGGTGTCATGCGTCTTTCTATATACAAATGCTTGATGATTAACCATTCGCCTTCAATAATCATCGAAGAACCAATGGTTTTACGTAGCTCTGCAAGTAATTTACTATCAAATCGGGCTAGTGGAAATACGACGTTCGAATACTCTATGGTATCGGCCATGCGGCCAACACGGTCATGGCTTTTTACTAATTGATAGCGTTTTAATACGGTATCGCGGCCAAAGGGTTTGCTTTCACCAAAGGTGTCTTTAATGACTTTAAACACATATCCAAACGACGGCAGGGTAAATACCATCATCACCATACCAGGTGTACCAGGGGCAATTACAAGCTGATCGTTTGAATGATCTAAATGACTTAAAAACTCTCGGTAAAACTCGGTCTTACCTTGTTTATGAAAGCCTATTGCATTGTAAAGCTCTGCCAGGGTCTTGTTTGGCATAAGTTGATTTAAAAAGCGTACTAACGCTGATGGTGCATGGGTTTCAACCATAAAATAAGCACGGGCAAAACCAAAGATAACCCGCATTTGCGATGATTTGGTGAGTAGGGCATCGAGGTATAACCCTTTGTCTTCATGGTGTAACACCGCAATAATAAATGGCTGTACGCCACTTTCTGATACCACGCGGCCAACAATATAAGCCGCTTTGTTTCGGTAAAACGGGGCTTGCAGTATATCAAAGCGCATTTGCCATGCTTGGTGATGTGTATCGGGCGCTTGTTTATAAAAGGCTTTTACCAGCAAGCGAATATCGCGTTCTAAATCAACAAAGGGCGCTTTAAAATCAAACTGATTAATAATTTTGCGTATCGTGGGTCTTAAGCCATCAACAACAGGGTGGTAACTGCGGTATTCAACTTCCATTGGAAGTGCGGGGGCATCTGCAAGCGTCGCTTTTACAAAGATGAAGTCATTATTAAAATAACGACGATGAAATAAACGACAAAAAACAGAGTTGTAAAAGGTTTCGGCAAGTTCTGCCTGAGGGTGAAAGCGCAAAAATTGCTGATAAAGCTGTTTGGTTTCGAGCCAGCAGGTTTGATCTAAGGTAATAATTTGCTGTTCGTTGAGCGACTTGAGCTTAGCAATGGTTTCGTTAACCCGATCATCGTAATGGCTAATTCTGAGTTTGCTAATCTCATTTATTTTTTGCCAATCACGATGTGCAAACGCAAGTGGTGCTTTGGCTGTAATTGCTTGAAAGAGTTTATAGTGATTGCGAAACCCAGATAAAATTAACTCTGCAATGTGTTGTGGCTGCATATAAACTCCTTACTAATACCAACATAGAGCAATAACTCTATTGGTGTTAAGAATATGTTATTTATTCTTCAAACCCAATAGTAAAGTGTATTTAATTATAGCGAGCGAGTTTTTTCTCAAGTTTTGCGAGTTTTTTATTAACGTTTTTTACGTCGCGCCCGTATTGCTTGTTAATTGCTTTTAGCTGTTTTTTAATGTCTTTATTAATTTGCTTCGCTTCTTTATCAGACAAAATTCGGTTTAAGCGCTGCTCTTGCTGGTACTGAGCTCGGTCTCGATCACGGCTTAAAATATCTAACCGGTGTTTATAGCTGCGAATTTCAGCTTCGAGGTTTCTGATAATTTGCTGGCGCTCAAGCTCGTTGAGCTCTTTAACAAAGTTTTGCGGTGCTTTTAAGTCTGGATCGGTTACTTGAATTTTATGCTTGGTTGCACGGCTACCACAGGGGAACTCACTGAATACCGTGCCTCTGTCTGTGACACATTTATAGTATTCTGTGGTGGCAGCAAGTGATGTGTTGGTAAAACAAAGTAGTGTAATTGATATTAGATAAATGATTATGGCTTTCATGACGTCCGTGTCTCCTAATCAATTAAGGTGTCTAATATCTAAAGCTAGCTCGAAATAATGATTTATCAATAAGCGCTAGGGCGTATATCGTTTCAGCTTTTTAATGCTTTGCACTAAGAATGGAATATCTAGGCCTTGTTCAATGGCAAAGCCTTGTGCTGCTGAAATGTTTTTAAAATTACCGTCTGAATCAATCAGGGTAATTCTGTCTTTTTTAAATGCGATGAACACATTTTGCGAGTAGTTAACACCCGTGTCGTCATGGCGTTTGTATAAGTTACTGCCCAACATGCTTTGTTTAGCTAGGGTTTTGCAACCTAAATAATGGCCTACGCTGGTGGCGATAATATCACTTGGTTGAATAAGGCCTTCGGTTTGTACAACTTTTTTATCTGAGCTGTATAAGCGAGAGGCTGTAACAATACCATTGCTCTGCTGTGCAAGACTAAAGGCAAACACGGCATTAGCAGATTCACGCGCTTGTGTTGTAGCGTCTGCGCGTACAAGGCGAACCGCTGGGTTTTGGTCGTCGTTATTAATAAACTCGAATTGCTCAAAACCATTAATTTGAATTGAGCGATTATCCGCAAGCCACACAGGCAGTTGCTGTTTGTCTAGAATAGGGGCTTTGTAAAATGCTGGCAGGCCATACACTAAACTAAATAACGTATCTTCTGTTTCTACAGGTTGTAAGAACAAGTCTGTTTTACGTAGTGCTGGCTCAGTGGCAACAAATTGCTCAAGGTCAGCATTATTTTCAAATACTAAAATATCGATAGTCGCACTCGACTCAGCTTTACACTCGGCAAGTGGAGTAGGTGCTAAGTAATCGATATTATGTGGGTCAAGCCTCACATCGTGCGCTTCTTTGTAGCTTTCTAAATCAAGCAAATCGTTTTTAGCTAATAAGCTTTTTGCTGTAGTAGGGTAAGACAACGGCAATACATTATCTTGTTTAGTGATATCAAATTTTAAATTGGCATCTGCCCAAATATGAATACTGTGGCTAAGTGCAAAACACACTAAAATTGTGCTGGTTGCATAGCGCGGGAACTTATATTGTTTTAAGCGTGCCAAATGGTGCCAGGTGTAGTTACTGACTAATAATTGGAACGCTAAAATTAGCAGCACAATACCGCCTGCAAGAATCGTTGTTAATGCCGGTGAGCTTGTTAAACGGTGCCACAACAAAGAAACGATTTCAGGTAGAGCAGACGTATTTAAGTGATAACCCAAGTTAAAATAAACATAGGCATCAAGTGTTAAGAATGACGCGCCGAGGGTTGCAATAATGGCTGCCATCCCTCGGATATGCCGAGGGTATGGAAACACTAAGCTTAATGGAAATATCGTTAAAACAAAGGCAATAAAAGTAATAAAGCTGGTGTGGCTTAACCAGGTCACGAGCATGTATAAATAGCCCATGAAGGTTGTCGGTGCACTGTCTGCAACCAAGTAGCTTAAGCTAATAAATAGCACTAACCCTATGTTTGCAAAGGTGAACCAATGGCCCCAACTTAAAAGCTGACTTACTTTTGAAGAAAACTGACTTTGTTGCGATAAATTCATAAATCTTATTTAACCGACTGTGCTAATGCTTTTGCAAAGTTGTCGGCAACAGCTTGTCTTTTCTCTGATGGTACATGCTCTTTTAAAATATGCGTGATAGAATTTCCTAAACACATAAGGCTTAAATCAACAGGCGCTTTGTGCTCTGTTAGTACATCAATCAGCTGATCAACGATTTGTTCTACTTGCTCATTAGAATATTTTGATATGATAGGCATCAGTTGGTTCGATAAAAAGAGTTATATTCCCGTATTTTAACACCAGAGGCGTGAAAAACAAAGATGACAATAGATGTTAAAAAATTAGTCGTTCATTATGTAGACAAAAAAGATGACGATACAGATATTCATTTACGCAATGATGAGATGGTTGTTAACGATAAAGTAGCCGTTTTTATAGAGCAGCTACACCATGCATATAATGGTAAGCCAGGTAAAGGCTACTGTGCATTCAGCGGCGAGAAAAACAGCATTGTTGCTTCGGCAATGCAAAGTTACCGTAACGACGAACTTGGCTTTTGGCACATGACAGAGCAAGCAACGAATGTGCTAAAAGAAGAGTTAAATAAGTATGCCTTTAACGAAACGGGTTATTTAGTTTTTTGCCATTATCAATATGTTGCAAGTGACTTCTTGTTAATTGCGATGATCAATATTAAAGAGCATTACTCAATTACTTCTGAGCTTGATTTAGCGTCATCTCGTCACTTAGATATTTCGCGTATGCAACTAGCTGCACGTGTCGATTTAACTGCGTGGGATACGCAACCAGAAGATAATCGCTATGTGTCGTTTATTAAAGGTCGTGCAGGTCGTAAAGTAGCTGATTTCTTTTTAGACTTTTTAGGCTGCGAAGAGGGCATTGATCCTAAACAGCAAAGCCAAGTTATGCTTAGTGCTGTAGAAGATTATTTATCTGAGCAACAATACGACAAGTCAGAAAAAGATGAGCTACGTAAGCAAGTTTTTGATTACTGTAATGATTGCGTAACCACAGGTGAAGATGCCAGCGTTAAAGAGCTTTCTGCAACCTTATCGAAAAATGACGACAGTCCATTTGAAAGCTTCTGCCAAGAGCAAAGTTATGACTTAGAAGAGTCGTTCCCTGTTGATAAGAAAACAGTCACTAGCATGGTGAAGTTCTCTGGCATGGGCGGCGGTGTTAGCGTGAGCTTTGAACGTAAGCACTTAGGTGAGCGCGTCATGTATAACGAAGCAACCGATACACTGGTAATTAAAGGTATTCCACCTAATCTTAAAGACCAGCTTCAGCGCTTTATGGAGCAAGACGAAGGTTAATTTGGCTCAAGCTTAAAGCTCTAAGTTTTAAGCGATAAGATTATAAATACTCGTTTTATAGCCCAGCACTTGCTGGGCTTTTTTATTTATAAGCAATTGTGCAAGGTGAATTTAACTAATATCAATGACGTTGCTATTGCTATATCGCTTAGTTTTAATACACTCAAGGTACACACTTCCCCGATGGCTAAGGAGAGTCATTAATGAAACTTGCCCAACTAAATATTGCTCTTGCTAAATACCCATTGGATGCCCCAGAAATAAAAGATTTTGTAGATAATCTTGATTTAATAAATGGGGTGGCTGAAAACAGTGTTGGTTTTGTATGGCGATTAAAAGACAAATCAGGCGATGCCACCAATATTAAATTGTTTGATGATCCAAATATGATAATCAATATGTCTGTGTGGGAAAGCGTTGAAGATCTAAAAAATTTTATGTTTCGCACTCACCACAGAGATTTCATGCGCAGAAAAGGTGAATGGTTTCACCGCTTAGCAGAAGATAGCTATGTTTTATGGTGGGTTGAAGATAAGCATATTCCAACACCTCAAGAGGCATTAGAAAGGTTGCAATATCTGCGAGATAACGGCGACACACCCTATGCTTTTACATTTAAAAGTAATTTTACGGCTGAAGAATTTAAAAAATATAAATAACAATAGACTGCAATAAAAATAAGGAAAAATTATGCATGTTGTATTAGGTGTTTTAGGTATTGTAGTGACCATTTTGGTGTTACTGAATCGACTTCAAGAAGGGGGGATAGATATTGGTTGGTTGAATCCTTTTAGCTGGTACCGACGTCGTAAATTCAGGAAACACCATGATTTAAATCCTGCATTTAAGTTAGATTCACCCATGGATGTAGCTGCGTTATATATGGTCGCAGTAGCCAAAATAGACGGTGAAATGAGTAAAGAACAAAAAGAAAAAATCTTATCACTTTTTAACAGCGAATTTCATTTAACTATGAAAGAAGCAACTGATTTATTACGCTCAAGTACGCATTTATTAGGGCATACTAGCGACGTTTACGATAAACCTCACAAAGTAATTGAGCGATGCTTAGATAAAGTAACAAAAGAGCAAGCAGCTTCAATTTGTTATCTCGTCGATGAGGTAGCGATTGTTGAAGGTGAACCGACTGCTCAGCAAAGAAAGCTTGTGGCAGAGATAAAAAATGCATGCCCTCCGGAGGCCTCAGACAAGTGGTAACTCATCCACAAAACCAAACAGCTGAAAATTAAAATGACAATTATAACCCCTTAACTGATTTTGAAACGTTTTAGTGAATATCGTGAAGGTGTAACTACTTATCAAATCTTTAAAGGTGTTTATAAGGGAGTTTTTATGAAAAAACAGTTATCGGTGGCTTTTTTGGTTTTATCGTCTTTTGCTAACTCAACAACTTGGGGAGAGTTAGAAGTAGATGACCCAATAGTTAAGGATGCAAAATGCAAGGTTGCAGAGCCTGCAAGCTATGGTGGTTATATTTACAGTTGGCCATCAAAATATGATCAGGTGTTTTGGCCGCATACGGATAGAAATGGCATTTGGTTTTGCGAGACATCGGGTTTTATAGCTTTAATTGGTGATTTTGACGAACTTAAACCTGCAGAAATTGAGAGAATAACGGAATTTCTTGCGTCTCAACACATTTCGAAGCCAACTCTTGAGCAAAAGTTAGCTTTGCTCGAGCAAACTTACGCACTTCGCGAAAAAGATGAATTTTTTAAAAATAAGTTGCTAAGGATCCTTGCTCGTTGGCAGCAGTCTTTAGGGAACCTTGATAAGGCAAATAATTATCGAGCTAGAGCATTTAAAGATATTCAACATGCCCTTAATGGAGATTTAAATGGATATAAACGACTTGAATATCTTTATTTGGCGACGAACTACTCAAAGCAGTTTGCAGAGCAAAATAAAAATGTAGGTTACTTAGACGATTTGGAAACAGCATTGAAATCGGTGACTGATCCTGAGTTAAAACGCTATGCTGAGTACTTGTCGGAATTGATAAAGGACAGCCTTTATATCAACGAAGGCGGGAAGCTCGACCCTGACTTACCGAAACAGTAAAAATTAGAAGAAACATCAAGGATGAGGTAACAGATGAGGGACACGACTGTTATTAAACGTAACAAAGCTAATACTGGGCTATTTTTTTATCGGTGCTGCTATTGGATTTTCAATTTTCATTGCATATCGGCAACTGCTTATAGGTCTTTTATTTGCTGTAATAAGCGTTAGTGTTGCAATCTTAGTTGTTTCAAATAAATGGTCTATGTAATAAGTTATTTTACTATTGCTTTTACTAGGTGATGAAAAATGAGTTTATCTTTCACTACGAAAAGGTTAAATGTGATTGAAATAAACGCAAGCTCGTCAATGGTTGAGCATCATCAATTAACGATTGCCTTACCAGCGATATTAACACCTGCTGTAGTTGAGAATTTACCGAGTTATTTTCAGGGGATAGATTCTATAGCTGCTGCCGAAAAGTGGTTGGCTAACATGCTTAACGAGTGCCGTTTACTAATGGTGCAATCTCAACATCAAGATGTTGTTGGGCTTTTATTTATCTATACCGAAAACCAAGATGCTCATATAGGTTATTTGTTAGCTGAGCAATATTGGGGGCGGGGTCTTGCATTTGAGTTATTGCAGGGTTTTATCAATCTGGCTAGCACTCAGTCACACTGGCATAAGCTCATCGCAGGTGTTGACGAGTCAAATACACCATCAATTAAGCTTTTAAAAAAGTTGGCTTTTGAAGAGCAAGCATCTAAGGAAAATGGCATGTTGTTTTTTGAATTTAATTTAAACCAAGGCACACAATAATGACAATAACCGCATTTTTAGTTAACTCCTTTAGTGCAAATAATACAGGCGGGAACCCAGCAGGTGTCGTTTTGAATGCAGATAAACTCACAAACGCAGAAAAACTGACGATTGCAAAAGAAATTGGCTTTTCAGAAACCGCATTTGTGGCGCAAGATCATGAAGTTGACTTTGCTGTGTCATTTTTTACGACAACTGAAGAAGTTGATTTTTGTGGCCACGCAACCCTAGCTGTGTTTGCTACGCTCTTCGAACAAGGGTTATTAAAACCTGGCTATTACACTCAACGAACAAAAGCGGGCTTGTTAGGTGTAACAATTGCCGAAGATGGGCAAATTACCATGGAGCAAGCCTTGCCAAAATACCTAGGCAACTTTGCTTATGACGACCTTGCAGGCTTATTAGGGCTTGATGAAACGACTCTTGCAGAAACTGGCTTGCCGATCGATGTAATAACTACAGGATTGCCGGATATTATAGTCGCTGTGCCGAATGGCTACTTAGATAAAATTGTTATTGATGAGGCAGCGCTTAGCGAGATCTGCCAACAGCATAATGTGATTGGTGTGCATGCCTTTGAATTATGTGAAGAGCAAAGTGAGCTGACCGCAAGTTGTCGTAACTTTGCGCCTTTGGTTGGTATACCCGAAGAGTCAGCAACCGGTAGCGCCAGTGGCGCGCTTGCATGCTACTTATCAAAACACGTATTAGTACAGCAAGAAAACCATTTCAAGTTTGAACAAGGCCGAGCAATGGGATGCAGTTCACATATTTCTGCCAGTGTTTATTCGGATGAGCAGGGTGTTTATAAGGTTCTTGTAGGTGGCTA
Organism: Pseudoalteromonas sp. bablab_jr010; assembly: GCF_016464105.1. Taxonomy (NCBI): domain Bacteria; kingdom Pseudomonadati; phylum Pseudomonadota; class Gammaproteobacteria; order Alteromonadales; family Pseudoalteromonadaceae; genus Pseudoalteromonas; species Pseudoalteromonas sp. bablab_jr010. Next base: position 121,820 of record NZ_JACDWV010000070.1, read on the forward strand.
TGCCAATCACCTAGGTACACAAGATATTGCTTTATAAGAAAAATACACACAAAAAAGCCGCGTTATAAACGCGGCTTTTTTATTAAGTGACTAAATTAATCAGCCGCTAAGGTTTTTGCCATATCAGCACGGGCTCTGCCAGCAGGTTTAATTGAACCTGCACGAAGGCCGCTATCTGGAATAGCTGTACGCTTGTCATGCGCCATAGCCGCTGGTGTTGGCTCTGGCTCACTATCTGCAACTGGCGTAGGTTTTGCCATTGCAGCGCTTGCTGAACCTTTTACTAAAATAGTTTTTTCATTTTTAGCAGGTTCTACAGCTTTCACTGACTTTTCAGCTTGTGCTGGCTCTTCAGCTTTCACTGGTTCCTCAGCTTTCACTGGTTCTTCAGTTTTAACTGACTCTTCAGCTTGCACTGGCTCTTCAGCTTTCACTGGTTCTTCAGTTTTAACTGGCTCTTCAGCTTTAACTGGTTCTTCAGCTTTAACTGGTTCTTCAGTTTTCACTGGTTCTTCAGCTTTCACTGGTTCTTCAGCTTTAACTGGTTCTTCAGCTTTAACTGGTTCTTCAGTTTTCACTGGTTCTTCAGCTTTAACTGGTTCTTCAGTTTTAACTGGTTCTTCAGTTTTAACTGGTTCTTCAGCTTTCACTGGTTCCTCAGCTTTCACTGGTTCTTCAGTTTTAACTGGTTCTTCAGTTTTAACTGGCTCTTCAGTTTTAACAGGCTCTTCAGTTTTAACAGGCTCTTCAGTTTCAGCCTGAGCCTGTTTTGCCTTTAGCTCAGCTTCATATTCAGCAGCAGCTTGATCTGCTACAGGAATAAATGCTGGCGCATCAGCTTTGTCATCACTCGACTTTTCATCATGCTCAGGGCGACGGCGACGTTGACCAGCAGCACGTAAGTGGCGAGGTGAACGACGAGATCGTGTACGAGGTTGAGCTTGTTCTTCATCAGTTGATGTTTCAACTACCGATTCAGTTTGCTCTGCTTGTTTAGGTTCAGCGTCAGCTTTTACTGGTTCTGCAGGTACTTGCTTTTCAGCAACAGGCTGTTCTGCTTGTTCAGTTTCAACTGCTACTTTTTCTTTTGCAGGCTTAGTTGGTTTTTCAACTTTAGGTGCTTGCTCAGTTGTTTCAGTAGTTTGTACTGCTTTTGCTTCATCTGCGCTTTCATCTGTTACGCGAACTTTTTTGCGTAAGTTGCGACGTTGACGACGAACCTTAGGTTTAGTTTCCTTTGGTTGCTCAGATTTCGCCTCTGGTGCAGTGTCTTTATTCGTTTGTTCTACATCATCATTACGTTTTTCATTACGTTTTCTGTTGTTAGAATTACGACGACGTTTGTTGCGATTCTCGTTACCTTCTTTTTGCTCAGGCTTATTTGAAGTATTTGTGTTTTCTTCTTTAGCTTGTGCATCGTCAGGGCGTTTATTACGAGAGTTGCGACGGCGTTGGTTGTTGCTACGACGACGGTTGTCGTTGTTGCGACGATTATTGCTACGTCTTTGTGCTGCTTTTTTCTCTTCTTGCTCTTTTTCAGCTTCTTCTTCGGCATTGCTGAATAACGACTTGAAGAACTTACCAATTGCAGCAAATAATCCACCTTCTGACTTTTTAGCCGCAGGCGTTGTTTGCTCAGCTTTTGGTGCAGCTTGAGGTGCAGGTGTAGTAGGCATAACAACACCTTTAAGAACCGGCTCTTCACGAACTGGTGCTGAAGGCGCTTTAGCCATTTCAAATGCTTCTGGCTCAGGAGCAACAACTTGCTCGTAGCTTACTGTTTCGATTGTTTCGTCTTTACGTAAGCGAACTACTTCGTAATGTGGCGTTTCCATGTGTTGATTAGGAATGATCACAACATCAACGTTATGGCGTTTTTCGATGCGTTGCACGCTACGACGTTTTTCGTTTAATAGGTAAGCGGCAACAGCCACAGGCACTTGTGCATTTACTTGTGATGTGTTGTCTTTAATTGCTTCTTCTTCGATTAAACGAAGGATAGACAGTGCAATTGATTCGTTAGAACGAATCGTACCTTGACCATTACAACGAGGACATGGACCTTGGCTTGCTTCACCTAATGAAGGGCGTAAGCGCTGACGCGACATTTCAAGCAGACCAAAGCGTGAGATCTTACCAATCTGAACACGGGCACGGTCAGGACGAGCAGCGTCTTTTAAACGATTCTCTACTTCGCGTTGGTGGCGTGGTGGTGTCATATCGATGAAGTCGATAACAATAAGACCACCTAAGTCACGTAAACGTAATTGACGGGCAATCTCGTCTGCTGCTTCTAAGTTAGTATTAAGTGCTGTTTCTTCGATATCACCGCCTTTAGTGGCTTTAGATGAGTTGATATCGATAGACGTAAGTGCTTCAGTTGGGTCAATTACAATTGAACCACCTGATGGTAAGCGAACTTCACGTTGGAAAGCAGATTCAATTTGGCTTTCAATTTGGTAGTGAGTGAATAGTGGTACATCGCCCTGATAAAGCTTAACGCGGCTCATGAAATCTGGACGGAAACGCTCAATATGCGCTTTCGCTTCTTCAAATACACGTGCTTTATCAATTAAAATTTCACCAATGTCACGACGTAAATAGTCACGGATTGCGCGGAAAATTACGTTACTTTCTTGGTGAATTAAGAACGGAGCAGGGCCGCTATCAGCAGCTTGCTGAATCGCTTGCCAATGCACTAATAGTGCTTTTAAGTCGTACTCTAGTTCTTCAAATGATTTACCAACACCTGCTGTACGAACAATTAAGCCCATGCCTTTAGGTAGTTCTAAACGGCTTAGTGCTTCTTTAAGTTCAGTACGCTCATCACCTTCGATACGGCGAGAAATACCACCGGCACGAGGGTTGTTAGGCATAAGTACTAAATAGCTACCTGCAACGCTGATAAAAGTCGTTAACGCAGCGCCTTTTTGGCCACGCTCTTCTTTATCAACTTGCACAATGACTTCTTGGCCTTCTTTGATCACGTCACGGATATTTGGACGACCTTGGAATGTATAGCCTTGTGGGAAGTAGGTGCGAGCTATTTCTTTAAGAGGAAGGAAACCGTGTCTTTCAGCGCCATAATCAACAAAGGCAGCTTCTAATGACGGTTCGATACGGGTAATTTTACCCTTGTAAATATTTGCTTTTTTTTGTTCGTGACCTGGGCTCTCTATGTCTAAATCATACAGGCGCTGGCCATCAACCAGTGCAACGCGCATTTCTTCTTGCTGCGTCGCATTGATTAGCATACGTTTCATATTGTTACTCTACTAATTCTGTCGCTGACATGACGGTATAAACTCGTCTGTTCAGTGGTTTCTGACGGTTGTTTTTGTGCAGTCTCACGACTGGGTAAAGTCAAAACCTGAAGTTGTTTGCTTACATTGAGCATCACTAAGTGTGGCTGACAATAACATGTTGTCACGTTATTAAATTCTTATAGGTGTCAAAACTGCCGCCAATTCTGCGGTTTTAATTTACGAGTTTTGTCCCGAAGTCGACCATGTTCAAATTTTTATTCAATGTCTTGCTACAACAGCTGCTTCTGAATGACGTTGCTACGTCGTCACTATCAGTCAATTTATCTTGTTCAATTGCTTTTTATGTTCATTAATCAACATTCGTGCTCAAATTATTCAGGCAATATATTACGCGCATCGCCGATAATTGAACGCTCGTGTTGGCTGGGTAATTATAAAAGCTTTGGAAAACTTAGCGCGGATCTGTATGATCGGCAACCCAGAATATGCTTCACGAATGTATTAATGTGATAAAAGCACCGTTGTTACTTGCAAACTTTATGTTCGCGACGGTGATTATCCCACTATTACAGTCGCGTTAGCAACTAAATTATTTACTTAAATCAGTGATTAGGCAATGTCAGAAAAAACCGGCTTACAAGTTTCGTTTGTCACCATAGGTGAAGACCATCTAGGTCAACGTATTGATAACTTTCTTATTACTCACCTAAAAGGTGTGCCTAAAAGTGCAGTTTATAAAATCCTTCGTAAAGGCGAAGTGCGAGTAAATAAAAAACGCATAAAACCTGTCTACAAACTACAACTAAACGATGTGATTCGTATTCCACCTATCAAAGTGGCCGAAAAAGAAGAGTTTGTGCCAAAAAAACTCGATAAAGTAAAACAACTTGAAGACGCCATTTTGTTTGAAGACAAGTATTTAATGGTGATCAACAAGCCTTCGGGTATGGCTGTGCATGGTGGCAGTGGCCTAAGTTATGGCTTAATCGAAGCACTTCGCGTACTTCGTCCTGAAGAGCGTAGTTTAGAGCTTGTACACAGACTAGACCGTGACACATCAGGTTGCTTGCTTATTTCTAAACGTCGTTCAGTGTTAACTGATTTACATAAACAGTTACGTGAAAAAACCATGGAGAAAAACTATTGGGCATTAGTTGATGGTCAATGGGATTCTAAAACGAAAAACGTTACCGAAGGACTTCGTAAAAACACCTTAAAGTCTGGTGAGCGTGTGGTGCGTGTTGATAATACTGAAGGTAAACCATCGCACACGCGTTTTCGTGTGCTTGAGCGATATGCTGAGTGCTCATTAGTACAAGCGTCGCCGGTAACGGGGCGTACTCACCAAATTCGTGTGCATACGCAATGTAAAGGTCATCCAATTGCTTGTGATGATAAATATGGCGTTGCAGAGTTCGATCAATACGTGAATAAACTGACTGGTTTAAATCGTTTGTTTTTACATGCCCACGATTTACGTTTTATGCACCCTAAAAATGAAACAACCATGCATGTTGAAGCGCCACTCGATAATGCACTTCAAAATTGTATCAAAAAGCTACGTGCAGATAATGAACAAGTTTAAGCTGGTTATTTTTGATTGGGATGGCACAGTGATGGACTCTGTGCCAAAAATTGTCACCTGCTTGCGAAATACTGCGCGAGACTTAGGTATTCCTGTTCCAACAGAGCAACAAGCGAAAGACGTTATTGGTTTATCGCTGGCAAAAGCCACTGAAGTGCTTTTTCCGGCGCATTTACATTTAAGCGACGAACTCGTTGCAGGTTACAAAGCACAGTACCGTGAGTTAGATGTTACACCTACACCTTTATTTAAAGATGTAGAATCCGTTTTAAAGCAGTTAAGCGATGCAGGTATGCAATTGGCTGTTGCTACCGGTAAAGGACGTGAAGGCATTGATAGGCTTCTTAATGAGTCAGACCTTGGTAAGTACTTTGTGAATATAAAATGCTCTGACGATGCTGAGTCGAAGCCATCTCCAGATATGCTTGAGCAAATTTTACGTGAGCAGGGCATCGCAAAAAGCGATGCTGTGATGATTGGCGATAGCCAACTCGATATGGCAATGGCTAATGCCGCAGGCATTGCTTGTATTGGAGTGAGTTTTGGTGCCCATAGCCCGGCGCAGTTGCAACAACATACGCCGTTATGTGTTGTTGATTCATACCAACAACTTTTGCAGGTTTTAACTACGCCCCTTGCAGAGTTAACACGTCAACACCAAACTCAGCCAGCACTTTAGTTAGTGTGATCAGTGGCAGGCCTATCAATGTATTAGGGTCATCGCCACTGAGCTTTTCAAATAAACAGATGCCTAATCCTTCACTTTTAAAGCTACCTGCACAGTTGTATGGCTGCTCTGTATCGCAATAAGCATTGATCTGCTCATGTGTGAGTGTTTTAAATGTCACATCAAATGGCACCACGGTGGTAATTGCTTTATCGCTTTGTATATCAAAAACACTTAAACCCGTTAAAAAGGTCACTGTATGGCCACTAAATGATGATAGCTGCTTAATGGCATTCTCTTTAGTATGAGGTTTACCTAAAATTGTATCGTTGAATACCGCAACTTGATCAGAGCCGATCACCAATCCTTCGCTAAAATGTTGTTTGGCAACTCGGGCTTTTTGCTCGCTTAAACGAGCAACTAATTGCTCTGGTGTTTCAGCTGCGATAGGGGACTCATCAATATCTGGAGAAAAACTTTGAAAAGGTAAGTTAAACTTAGTTAATAATTGCTGTCTAAATGGTGAGCTTGACGCTAATATAAGTGTTGGTTTCATAATAAATTCTGGATGAAAATTGTATTTTGCCAAGGATAAGCCACAATGAATCCGAAAACAAAGCAGAAGATCGTTAAAAACCTACCAAAATTGGTTTTTTACTTTGACTAACTTACTAACTATCTATATGATGCAGCCCCTATGCAAAAGGTGAAAATTCCCATCACTCTTCATCCCAGCAAAGCAGCTCAACATCGTTTAACGTATGACGGTATTGTCCCGCTTGAAAAACTTTCTCGTTTAGAGCAAGTTGTGCAGGAGGAAGCAGGTGAAATAGCGGTAAAGATTCATTGCAAAATTGACGAGCAAGGTTTAGTGGTAATAAGTGGTAACTTATCAACACATGTAACTGTAACTTGCCAACGCTGTAATGGAGAATTAGGGTTGGATTTGGAACAAGACTTTGTGTATTCGCCAATTGGTTTGGATGCAGAGTCAGATCATCTACCTGAAGGTTACGATGAAGTAGAGCTTGACGAAAACGGTGAAATCAACGTATTTGAGTTAATCGAAGACGAACTGATTTTAGCTATTCCAATAGTGCCTACACACAACGAAGCTTCATGCAGTTATTCATCAGAGCCTACTAGCTTTGGTAAATTAGCAGCAAAAGATGACAAACCAAATCCATTTGATATTTTGAAACAACTTAAGAAAGATTCTTAGGAGAAGACTAATGGCTGTACAAAAAAGCAAAAAGTCTCGTGCAAGACGCGGCATGCGCCGTTCACACGATGCGATCAGTGGTCCAACTTTAACTGTAGATCAAGTTTCTGGTGAGACTCACCGTCGTCACCACGTAACTGCTGACGGTTACTACAAAGGCGTTAAAGTAATTTCTAACTAAGAGATTGCTATATGCTGACCAATCTAACCATAGCGTTAGATATGATGGGGGGCGATTACGGCCCCCGTTCATCTATCCCCGCTGCCGTGCAAGCGGTAAATGCTAATACCAACTTAAGACTCATCTTATGTGGTAATCAGCAAGTTATTCTAAAAGAACTCGAAGCACTCGATTCTGTTTCACACCCTCGTTTAATTATTCGCCATTGTAGCGAAGTCGTGACAAATGCGTGTGAACCTGCTTCAGCGGTCCGTTCTAAAAAAGATTCATCAATGCGAGTTGCCCTCGATTTAGTTAAATCGGGTGAAGCGCAAGCGTGTGTAAGCTCTGGTAATACAGGCGCGTTATTTTTTATGGCGCATTATGTATTAAAGATGCTTCCAGGCGTAAAACGTCCTGCATTAATCTCTGCTGTTCCAACCGAACGTAAAAACCCTGTTTATTTACTTGATTTAGGCGCTAATGTGCATTGTGACGCACAAACCCTTTATCAATTTGGCATTATGGGTTCTGTGGTAGCAGGGCAGGCACTTGGGTGTGATAACCCAAGAGTTAGTTTATTGAATATTGGCTCTGAAGACATCAAAGGGCATGAAGGAATAAAACAAGCTGCACAGTTAATGCAGCAGTGTGAATATCTCAACTACACAGGTTACAGTGAAGGTAGTGATATTTTCAGCGGAAAAGCCGATGTTATTGTGTGCGAAGGATTTGTAGGTAATGTGGCATTAAAAACCTGTGAAGGTATTGCCAAACTGATCATGCATAAACTCACCAAAGCCTTACACAAACATTTCTTATACAAAAGTTTAGCGTTTTTATTGCGTCCAGTGATAAAAAAACTCTACAAGCGGGTGAACCCCGACCAGTATAACGGCGCAAGTCTGGTAGGATTGCGCGGTATTGTTGTTAAAAGCCATGGCAATGCCTCACCAAAGGCGTTTCATGCTGCTATTGATGAAGCCGCGCGGGAAGTCGAACGCCAACTCCCTGAAAAAATCGCTGCGATTTTTGAGCAAACACATCCAACAACAAAGTAGTGCAGCATATCTAAAACTTGTTATGCTGCCTGCTACAGAATATTTTTTTGTTTAATTATAAGAGCAAAGTATGGCACATAAAATTGCACTCGTATTTCCAGGTCAAGGCTCACAAACTGTGGGCATGTTATCTGAACTATTAGCTGATTCTCAAATTGCTAAAGCAACATTCGCTGAAGCATCTGAAGCTCTTGGCTATGATCTAGCTGCACTTGTACTAAATGGTCCAGAAGAAGAATTAAATCAAACCCATCGTACACAACCAGCACTTCTTACAGCTAGTGTTGCTATTTACCGTCAATGGTTAGACGCAAACCCTGATGCCGATGTTGTTATGGCTGGTCACAGTTTAGGCGAGTATTCAGCATTAGTTTGTGCTGGCGTTGTAAGCTTAAGCGAAGCAGTTAAACTAGTAGAAAATCGTGGTTTATATATGCAAGAAGCAGTACCTGCGGGTGTTGGTTCTATGGCTGCAATCATCGGCTTAGGTGACGACGAAATCAAAGCAGCGTGTGAAGCATCAGCAAATGGTGAAGTGGTTTCACCAGTGAACTACAACTCACCAGGTCAGGTTGTTATTGCCGGCCATAAAGCGGCAGTTGAGCGTGCATCAGAAGCATGTAAAGAAGCAGGTGCTAAACGTGCTTTACCACTTGCAGTAAGCGTACCTTCTCACTGTGAACTAATGAAACCAGCTGCTGAGAAATTAGCTGCTGATTTAGCCACTTTAACATTTAATACACCTAAGTGTGATGTAATCAACAACGTTGATGTAAAAGCTGAGCAATCAAGTGAAGCAATTAAAGATGCATTAGTACGTCAACTTTACAGCCCAGTACGCTGGACTGAAACTGTACAAGCATTAGTTGCGCAAGGTATCACACAAAGCTATGAGTTTGGCCCAGGTAAAGTATTAACGGGCCTTGCTAAACGAATTGATAAAGCAATGGTATGTGGTGCGGTTAATACGCAAGCTGCTATTGATGAAGCGAAATAAGTAGGAATAGAATGACAAATTTATTTTCTCTTGAGGGCAAGGTTGTCCTAATCACTGGTGCAAGCCGTGGTATTGGTAAAGCGATTGCAAATACGCTAGTTGCACAAGGTGCAAAAGTAGCGGGTACTGCAACAAGCGAATCAGGTGCTGCTAAAATCAGTGAATATCTAGGTGACAACGGTAAAGGTTATGCCCTTAACGTTACAGATCCTGAATCGATTGAGGCGACACTTGCTGCGATCAAGGCTGATTTAGGCGATATCGACGTATTAGTTAACAATGCAGGTATTACTCGCGATAACTTATTAATGCGTATGAAAGACGGTGAGTGGGATGACATCATCGACACGAACCTAAGCTCAATTTTCCGTTTATCAAAGGCTGTTTTACGCCCTATGATGAAAAAGAAAAATGGTCGTATCATTAATATCGGTTCTGTAGTGGGCACTATGGGTAATGCGGGTCAAGCTAACTATGCTGCAGCGAAAGCGGGTGTAATTGGTTTTACTAAGTCATTAGCACGCGAAGTGGCATCACGTGGCATCACAGTGAACGTTGTTGCACCGGGTTTTATCCAAACAGATATGACAGACGAGCTGACTGAAGACCAAAAAGCAGCTACGCTTGCAAATGTACCTGCAGGGCGTTTAGGTCAACCTGAAGAAATCGCTGCTGCGGTATGCTATTTAGCATCTGACGCTGCTGCGTATGTATCAGGCGAAACATTGCACGTAAATGGCGCGATGTACATGGTTTAATGAAAGTTAGCAAAAATTTGCTAGCGAAAGATTATCGAAAATTGTTGAAATTTTTGTGATCTTGCTTTAAACATACTTGAATTCGCTATGAAAATAAGCGATAAATGAACAAATACTATTCGAGAGGTTTGACCAGATAAGTAATTATCAGCAAATCCTTGAATCACAGAATTATGCGGCGTAAACTACGCCGCAATCTGAAAATAACGCATTGGCGTTTTTAATAAAGGAAAGAAGAATGAGCGACATCCAAGAACGCGTAAAGAAAATTATCATTGAGCAACTAGGTGTTAAAGAAGAAGAAGTAAAACATGAAGCTTCTTTCGTTGACGACTTAGGTGCTGATTCACTTGACACTGTAGAACTAGTAATGGCTCTTGAAGAAGAGTTCGACACTGAGATCCCAGACGAAGAAGCTGAAAAGATCACTACAGTTCAAGCTGCAATCGATTACGTTACAGCTCACGCTGAGTAATTTTACGCATTTTGATTTTAAGGGCAGCATTAAGCTGCCCTTAGTCTATCTATAGAATGATACTAATAAATTTGGTATACACCCCACCTAAAATAATTTCCTTATTGGAGGCAACCCGTGGCTAAACGTCGAGTCGTCGTAACTGGCTTAGGAATGTTGACACCGCTAGGTAATGATGTTGAATCTACTTGGCAAGGTTTGTTAAACGGTAAAAGTGGTATTCAAACTATCACGCATTTCGATACCTCAAGTTTCGGCACCAAATTCGCAGGTTTGCTGAATGACTTTGATGCATCAGCTTACATGTCACCGAAAGATGCAAAGAAAATGGATTTGTTTATCCAATATGGCATTGCAGCGGGTGTACAAGCACTACAAGATTCTGGTCTAGAGATCACTGAAGAAAACGCCACTCGTGTTGGTGTAGCAGTGGGTTCTGGCATCGGTGGTTTAACTTTAATTGAAGAAAACCACATCAAACTATTAAATAGCGGCCCGCGTAAGCTTTCTCCGTTTTACGTGCCTTCGACCATTATCAATATGATCTCTGGTCATTTATCGATTATGCACGGTTTACGTGGCCCTAATATTTCAATCGTTACAGCCTGTACTACAGGTCTACATAACATTGGTCACGCTGCACGTATGATTGCATACGGCGATGCAGATGCAATGGTAGCCGGTGGTGCTGAAAAAGCATCGACACCAATTGGTATGGGTGGCTTTAATGCGGCACGTGCATTATCAACTCGTAACGACGATCCACAAGCAGCATCTCGTCCTTGGGATAAAGACCGTGATGGTTTTGTTCTTGCTGATGGTGCTGGTGTTATCGTACTTGAAGAATATGAGCATGCTAAAGCACGTGGCGCGAAGATCTACGCTGAACTCGTTGGTTTTGGTATGAGTGGCGATGCATATCACATGACATCTCCACCTGAAGACGGTGCAGGCGCGGCTCTAGCGATGGAAAATGCCCTAAACGATGCACAAGTTAATGCAGACCAAGTTGGTTACATTAATGCTCACGGTACATCGACGAATGCAGGCGATAAAGCCGAAACATCCGCTGTTAAAACTATTTTTGGCGATGCAGCGAAAGATGTGATGGTAAGTTCATCTAAATCAATGATGGGTCACTTGTTAGGTGCAGCAGGCTCGGTAGAGTCAATTATTACTATCTTGTCACTTGTTGACCAGAAAGTAAGCCCTACAATCAACCTTGATAACCCAGATGAAGACTGTGATTTAGACTACGTACCGCACACTGCACGTGACGCTAAATTGGATTACGCACTATGTAATTCATTTGGTTTTGGTGGTACTAATGGCTCGTTGCTGTTTAAAAAGGTATAATTCTTTTTAACAACGGACTAAAAAGAAGAGCCCAGTTGTTTAACTGGGCTTTTTTGTATGAATAAATTAAAACAAACAATAAAAATAGTCACACCAGACACCACAATAAGCACGCAAGATCGTGGCTTAAATTATGGTGATGGCTTTTTTACCACAGCCTCTGTGATGAATTCTGTCGTTGAGCACTGGGATTTACACAAAGCGCGTTTAGAAGAATGCGCGCAAAGACTATTTTTCCCCGAATTAGATTTAAGCGCAATTGAGCGTGAAGTTAACCACGTAATCAGTGATACACAAACCGGTATTTTAAAAATAGTTGTCACCCGTGGTGCAGGTGGGCGTGGTTATGGCTTACCAGACACACCAAGTATCCAAGTGCTGATCAGTACCATGCCTGCAGTTTCACACTATAAAAGTTGGCAGCAGCAGGGGGCAAACCTTGAAATCAGTGACGTGAAACTTGCACATCAACCTTTACTTGCAGGCTTAAAAACATTGAACCGTTTAGAGCAAGTGCTTATCAAAAAGCAAATGAGCAGCCTTGAATGTGATGACGTTGTTGTACTTGATTATGATAACAATGTGATTGAGTGCTCTGCTGCAAATATTTTTGCTATTAAAGACGGTCAAGTTATGTCACCTAAGTTAGACCGCTGCGGTATCACTGGGGTTTATCTCAGCGCTTTATGTGATAAGTTAGCCATTGAATTTAAAGCAATCCAATTAGATGAGCTTTTAGCTATGGATGCCGTATTTATGTGTAATAGTTTAATGGGCGTGGTGCCCGTTGCACGAATTGCTGATACACAGTTTGATATTGAATGCAGTAAAGCGCTATTAACGGCGCAGTTTGCCAAGGAGAGTGTGTGATAAAAGTCATTGTTAGCGTGCTGTTATTAGCATTGCTATGTTGTGGTATTGGCTATCAACAACTTCAATCAGCATTAAAAATGCCGTTAAAAGTTGGAAATAGTACTTTATTTAAAGTGGAGCGTGGCACCGGCTTTAATCAACTTTGCCAAGCATGGCATTCAAAGCAGTGGGTTGATAGCTGTTTTAAATTTCAGGTACTAGCTAAATTAGATCCTACGCTTACTGATCTAAAAGCGGGTCTTTATGAACTGGATACAAGCGCTGTGATTGATAATATTCGTCGTATCAATCAAGGTGCACAAGTGAGCTTTAGCTTCACAATTATTGAAGGTCAGCCACTTCGTGACGTTGTTGCTAATATTCAAAAGCAAGCGCATTTAAGCCAAGACTTAGATACAGAAAATTTAGCGACGCAGATAAGTAACACGCAAGAGAATTTAGAAGGCTGGTTGTTCCCTGATACCTATCACTACCATAGCGAAGATAGTGCCAGCGGCTTATTAAAACGCGCATACAACAAAATGCAGCAGGAATTAGACACCGCATGGCAAACTAGAGCGCCAGATTTAGTATTAAGCTCACCGTATGAAGCGTTAATACTGGCTTCTATCATCGAAAAAGAAACGGGCCTTGCTTCTGAGCGACCATTAATTTCTGCGGTATTTACCAATCGTTTAAAAACCAATATGCGCTTACAAACCGATCCAACGGTTATTTATGGTATTGGTGCTGATTTTGATGGCGATATAAAACGAAAAGATTTAACAACCTATACACCGTATAACACGTATAAGATAAAAGGCTTGCCGCCAACACCCATAGCCATGCCTTCGAAAGCAGCGATTTTGGCCGCGGTTAATCCACCTGAGTCTGAATATGTGTATTTTGTTGCGAAAGGGGATGGCAGCCATCAATTTTCGAAAACATTGCAAGAACATAATCGAGCGGTAAAGCAGTACCAATTAAACTAACAACCAGAATTGAGTCATATGACAGCGAAATTTATAGTGATTGAAGGCCTAGAAGGGGCCGGAAAATCAACGGCTATTGCCGTATGCCAAGCTTATTTAGAAAACAAGCAAGTCGATTTTATTAATGTACGTGAGCCTGGCGGTACAGCTATGGCTGAAGAGCTGCGTAATATCGTCAAACAGGCTCACCAAGAAACAGTGACGAGTGAAACAGAGCTGTTAATCATGTATGCAGCACGTTCGCAATTGGTTGCTAATGTTATTAATCCGGCACTTGAAAAGGGCACTTGGGTTTTAGGTGATCGCCATGATCTTTCATCACAAGCATATCAAGGTGGTGGTCGTGGTATTGAACAGATTAAACTCTCTTTTTTAGCTGATATGGTGCTAAATGGTTTAAAACCTGATTTAACCATTTATTTAGACATTGACCCAGCTGTGGGTCTTGCTCGCGCTAAAGGACGTGGTGAACTTGATCGTATCGAACAAGAAGCATTAGACTTTTTTGAGCGCACTCGCGCACGCTACCTTGAAATAGCTAAAACTGATAGCAGTATCAAAACTGTGGATGCAAACCAAACAATGCCAGAAGTACATGCGGCAATCACAACTGTGCTTGATAACTTTTTTGCAGGTTTAAATTAATATGCCTTTGCCGTGGCTTGAAGGGCTTTATCAGCAACTTGCGCAAAGTTTAGCACAGCAACGCTTTCATCATGCACAGCTATTTAATGGTGATAAAGGAGTTGGCAAGCAACGTTTAGTCGATTCGCTCGCTGATGGGTTACTTTGTGCGTCACCTGTAAACTTAAAAGTCTGTGGCAATTGTAAAAGCTGCCAACTAAATCAAGCGGGTACTCATCCTGATAAACGCGTTGTAAAAGTAGAAGGCCAAACAATAGGCGTTGATGAAATTCGGGAGATCAGTGATTTTATCAACCATTCAGCAGCGCAAAATGGTAACAAAGTAGTGGTGCTTGAACAGTGTCACAAAATGACCACTGCAGCGGCTAATGCTTTATTAAAAACCCTTGAAGAGCCAAGTTTGCGCCGTTATTTATTGTTAACGTGCGAACAAACAGCATTATTACCTGCAACAATTTTAAGTCGCTGTGCGGTACACGAAATAAAGGTTAACCAAGAATATACAACACAATGGTTAGCATCACTGAACATTGCTAATTATTCATGGTTAGAGTTATTCGCTAGGCAGCCACTGCTTGTTCAGCAGTGGCAAAATGATAACCAACTTGAAGCTATTGATTCACTCTTTAAATTTGCAACTGAGATAAAAGACAGCCATAATTTCAGTGCGTTAGTCGACATCCTTAATAAAGATCATAGCTTGGTTAATGTATTTGCCTTGTTTTTAACAGAGCATCTTAAAACGCAATTAGTATTAGGAATGGACTTTTTCAATTATCAAAAAGCACAATCTGCTATTTCAGAGTTTCTTTATAACAGCTCGCATGTGCTTGGCTTAAATATGGAACTAGCCATTTCACAATTAGCGTTTACTTTACGTGAAAGTCAAAATTAGGATATATCGTGCAAGAATTATTAGTAGATATCGAAGACTTGGAAGAATTATATCGCTGTTACATGCCTTATCTAAAAAATGGTGGTTTGTTTGTGCGCACTAATATGCGCTTTGAAATGGGTCATTCATTGGCTTTAAAAGTAACATTACCAGATGCACTCGAAGATGATGTCGTAACGGGTAAAGTTGCTTGGATCACACCACAAGGTGCGCAAAGCTCAAACCCGCCAGGTATTGGTGTGAATTTTATCGATGATAAAACCAATTTAAATGCCAAAATCGAAAAACTACTCGGTACTATGTTAAACTCAGGCAATCCGACCTATACCATGTAATAAAAGTAGTACCATGATTGTAGATTCTCATTGTCATTTAGACAGGCTTGATTTCGATAAACTCGACCTTAATTTAGACCAAGTACTTGAAAACGCTCGCGCTAAGAAAGTAGAACACTTTTTATGTGTAAGCGTAACTTTAGATCAATTCCCAAGTATGCTGGATAAAATTAAACACTATCCAGATGTTTCTGCATCATGCGGTGTGCATCCACTTGATCAAAAAGACGCACTCGATAAGCAAAAGCTTATTTCACATGCAAGCCACGACAAAGTGGTGGCAATTGGCGAAACGGGTCTTGATTACTATTACTCAAAAGAGACCCATATTGTTCAGCAAGAAAGCTTTGTTGGTCATATCGAGGTTGCTAATGAGCTCAATAAACCGCTAATCATTCATACACGAGATGCCAGAGAAGACACCATCAACTTAATGCGCGCTCACAATGCCGAGAAGTGTGGTGGTGTATTGCATTGCTTTACAGAAAACTGGGATATGGCCAAAAAAGCCATTGATATGGGCTTTTATATTTCGATTTCGGGCATTGTTACGTTTAAAAATGCCGTAGAGTTAAAAGACGTTGTAAAGCAAATTCCGCTAGATCGCTTACTAATCGAAACAGATTCACCGTATTTAGCGCCTGTTCCATATCGTGGTAAAACAAATCAACCAGCCTATGTTGAAGATGTGGCTTACTACATCGCTGAGTTAAAAGGGCTTACTTTTAACGAATTAGCTGAAGCAACAACTAACAACTTTTATTCGTTGTTTAATCAAGCTAAAAGGGCATAATAGTGGACGGCGTATCGAACTTACCTCAGTTAGTAATGGGGCCAATGGTACGCCGAGCAGATGCAGGGCGAGTGTGCTTTCAATTTGTTACAACTAGGCCTTGCCACTACCGAATTGAGTTTAGCGGAGTTGAAACATACTCGAACTTAGAGTCCATCCAATTAGGGCAACATCTTTACTTAAATTTCATCAATGTCATGCCTGTCAATGGCCAGTTTGCAGTTGACTCACTGATCTACTATTCATTACATGATGAAGAAAAAAGCCTTGATTTATCGTCTTATTGCTATGAACGTGCAGAATCTCCTGCATTTGTGATCCCAAATCGACTCGATAGAATTCTGCATGGTTCGTGTCGTAACCCTCATCATCCTGCAAAAGATAGCCTTGTAGCTGCAGATAATTGGCAAAATGATCAGCGCCAGTCACTTAATGCAGGTGCTGATCTATTATTGTTATCTGGCGATCAAATATATGCGGATGATGTCGCAGGGCCTATGCTGCTCGCGATTGAAAAAGTGATTAGTCTATTTGGTGTATTTCAAGAGCCAGCGCTTGATTTAGATTTACCAGCAGGGTTCGAGCAGCAACTTTATCAGCGCCATTTACACTTACCCAAAGTACCTTGGCAAAAACGGAGCAAATTTGGTGTTGGTTATTGGCTTAAAAAAGATGAGCCACACTTCTCAAGCTTAAAAGCTGAAAACCATTTAATTCATTTTCAAGAATTTATAGCGCTATATTTATTAAACTTCAGTGCTGTTACTTGGCAGCTAATTGAGTTTGAATCAATTGAATGCCCAGCATTAGCCCCTAAATACGCTAACCTATTTAAACTTGAAAAGGACGCACTGGTTGGCTTTGCAAATGGCCTTCAGAGTGTTGAAAGGTTATTCGCCAATGTGTCGACACTAATGATGTTTGATGATCATGATGTCACCGATGATTGGAACTTAACAGCAGGGTGGGAGCAAGCTATTTATCAGCACCCAGCTAGCCGTCGTATTGTAAATAATGGCCTGATTAGTTATTGGTTAATGCAAGGGATTGGTAATGATGCCGGTGATAACACTTTGTCTTTATTACCCAGTTTTAAACAAAGCCTGCAACAACAGAGCTGGCATTTTAAAGACTTTGATAAGCTAATACTCAATTTTAACCATTGGCATTACGAGCTTAATACCATCCCCAAAGTTGTGGTTCTCGATACCCGAACCCATCGCTGGCGTAATGAGCAAAATTTCAATGAACCATCAGGCTTACTTGATTGGGAAAGGCTCACTGAATTAGAAGAAAGCTTATTGTCTCACGATAAAGTGATTATTGTATCTCCAGCACCGGTGTTTGGTGTTAAATCGATTGAAGCAATCCAAGCTATTTTTAATTTTTGCGGGCAGCCATTGTTGGTTGATGTTGAAAACTGGATGGCCCATGAAGGTTCTGCTAAAAAACTGCTAGATACTTTTCGCCGTGAAGATACACCAAAAGAAACCTTGATCCTCTCTGGTGATGTCCATTATTCATTTTGTTTTTCAGTGCAAAAGCGCTTTGGTAAACATAAAAACCGAATTTGGCAGTTGACTGCCAGTGGTATTAAAAATGAGTTCCCACGCAAACTTATTAATGTACTCGATAAACTCGACTCAATTTTATATGCCCCGAAAAGCCCACTTAACTTTTTCACTAAACGTTGGCAAATGGAAGTTGATAAACATCAAACCAAAGGCGAAGGACAAAAGTATTTGGTCAGTAATGCGGCTATCAGCTTAATTGAGCTCAATGACGGTTTACTTGCTAAATATGAACTTATTCACGCTGATAACCAAATAACTGAATTCGATTTAAACGATAATTAATCGAATACATTAGAATAAAAAAACGCCCAGAACGAATCCGCATTGTTCTGGGCTTAGGGGGTGGCTCGTGTGAGCCTGCGCTAACTATAAAAAAAACACCTTCTAAATTCAGTAGGGAGAAGTAGAAAGTACTTTTAAGTGTAGTTAATCAACAGGAAATTGCACGGTAAATGTACAAATTTTATACTGGTTTAAAATCAGTCTGTTACAGCTTTTTACCTAAATTAGCGCCTTATTTATACAGTCTTTATGCGCAACTTATACCCAAGTTATCAACTGGGCATTTTGGACCAAATCACGAGGTAATGAGTTCTTAATTTTATTCTTTTGCCACTTACCTAGGCCTACCGGACAACCACATAACATTAAAACTACTTCACCATTATCTTGCGTTGGTTTTTCGAGCCTAATATCTTTACCGTTAAAGTAATCGTTTGCTTGGCAAGCAGACATCTCAAAGGTATTTTTATCGCAATCTTGGCCAAAGACAGTGGCAAACTCGTGAGTTAAGCGAACACCGCCTTTGTGGATCACACCAAGTTGAATACCTAAACGTGAGTATTTAATTTTATCATGCAGTTCATCAAAGCCATCAGGAAACAACCAAAGCTCTTTATCACGTTGCATTAAGGTGCCTTGAAGTGATTTTAGACCGAACTGTTTTTTAATTGTTTGCATAAACGCTTGGCTTTGCTTTTTATCAAATTCAGCAAACGGAAATGCGCCTTTTTTAACTTTTTGATTTGGGTTATCGCTTGATGCTACTTTCTTAAATTTAGCGATGAAGAAACCTTCACTGTCGTAAGTTTGCGGCCAAACATGTAAATAACCTTCACTGGTTGTCGCTTTGTCTGCGCCATCAAACAGGCTGTCGAGCGGTTGTACTTCGATGCAATCAGGGAACTCTGCTAATAGATACTCACACACTTGTTGGTTTTCAAGGGGTGTTAAAGTACAGGTCGAATAGACTAATGTGCCGCCTGGTTTTAAGGCATAAAAGGCACTTTTGATAAGGGCTTTTTGCACAGCAGCAATATCAATATTAGATTCGATTGACCAATTCTTTAGGGCGTCTGCATCTTTACGAACCGTGCCTTCACCTGAACACGGGGCATCTAGCAAAATGCTGTCGAAGCACTCATACATGTAGTCCCCGAATATCACACCGTCAAAATGTGATAATGCACAATTACCCACACCCATACGTTTGAGGGTTGCAGCCAATACTTTTAAGCGTGACGATGACAACTCATTGGCCACTAACACGCCACTATTATCCATCATGGCGGCAATTTGTGATGTTTTTGAACCCGGTGCCGATGCCATATCAAGTACTGCATCGCTTTGCTTAACTTCGGCTCTTAGTGCTACCGGCGGTAACATTGAGCTGGCTTCTTGCACATACATAGCACCACTTAAATGTAAATCGGTATTACCGATTGCAAGGGCGGCTTCTTCGTCGCTTGGTCGTGTTAGCCAGAACCCTTCTTCGCACCATGGAATTGCTGTTAACTCCCATCCTTTTTTGGCACATTGACGCTGAAATTCATCGACTGACATTTTTAATGTATTTACGCGAACAGATCGTCTTAGTGGGCGGCGACAGGCTGCAATAAAGTCGTCTAATGATAAATGTTCAGGAAGGTAGCTTTTTACATCATCAATAAATGAGTCAGGAATATATGTATTAGCGTCCACTAAATGGCTCTCACATCACGTAATAATAGCTGGATCATACCATTTATAGCGCTATCAGGGGATATTTTTAGCTTTTTAACAGTGAGATTGAAGTGTCGACACATTGCTAATATAAATGTTCTTTATAGCCATTATTTTTGATAAATATCAATTTATGTCGACATTTCGCTGGTTTTTTAGCCTGTTTTTCCGATCTCAAGGTTGACAGTTTCAATGATAGGGCGCATAGTGAACTCACAAATTGTCGACAATCTTAATTTAGTACTTTGATAGACCTATTATGACAGAGCAAAAAGCCAACGATAACTACAACGATATCACGATAACAACAGCATCAGACCAAGTGTTTGTCGACATGCGTCGTGAAATTGTCCAAGGCACCATCGAGCAGGGTAGCAAAGTTTCTGAGCCAGAACTTGCTAAACGCTATGGTGTAAGCCGTGCCACCTTACGTGAGGCACTAAATCGTTTAGAGAGCTGTTATTTGGTAGAGCGTAAAGCAAATGTCGGTTGTCGTGTTGTTGCGCTAACCGCCGAGCGTTTAATCGAAGTCTATCAGGTTCGTAGTGCCTTAGAAGGGCTAGCTTGTCGGTTAGCTGCCGACAACATGGAACCTGAAGAAGTACAGGGTTTAAAACAGTTATTGAATCAGCACTTACAAACACAGCGTGTAAAAGAAGGTGAATCATACTACCAAGAAGCGGGCGACCTTGATTTTCATTATCGCATTATTAAAGGGTCGAAAAACGCACACTTAATTCATCTGTTATGTAATGAGTTGTACCAGTTAATTCGTATGTACCGTGTACAAATGGGGATGGTTGGGCCACGTGTATCAAAAGCGTTTGATGAACACTTGGCTATTATTAATGCCATTGAAAACCATGACGGTGAATTAGCCGAAATGCTTATGAAGCGCCATATCAGTGCGTCTCAGGCAAATATTCAGACGAAGTTTGACTTACTCGCAGCAAAAAATCAGTAGCGCCGTAGTTAAACAGTCACAATTTAGATTTAAAAAATAGAGTTAGCCAAAGAGCTGAAACCGTTCAAAGATAGGAGTTATCCAATGTCAGCAGGATTAAAATTCAAACAGGCAATCGCCAACAACAAGCCATTGCAAGTGGTTGGCACCGTCAACGCGTACTGCGCAATGATGGCAGAGAAAACAGGCCACCAAGCACTTTACCTCTCAGGTGCGGGTGTTGCTAACGCATCATACGGCATGCCAGATTTAGGTATGACTAGCCTTGATAACGTACTTGAAGATATTCGTCGAATCACCAGCGCTACCGACTTACCGCTTCTTGTTGATGCTGACACAGGTTGGGGCGGTGCTTTTAATATTGCTCGTACCGTTAAAGAAATGACCAAAGCAGGCGCAGCGGGCTTCCATATTGAAGACCAAGTAGCACAAAAACGTTGTGGTCACCGTCCTAATAAAGAGATCGTGTCTAAAGATGAAATGGTTGACCGTATTAAAGCGGCGGTTGATGCCAAAACAGACAGTGATTTTTATATTATGGCGCGTACTGATGCATTCCAAAAAGAAGGCTTAAATGCCGCGATTGACCGCGCAGCAGCGTGTGTTGAAGCTGGCGCAGATGCGATCTTTGCAGAAGCGGTACATGATTTAGCAGATTACCAAGCGTTTGCTAAAGCTTTAAATGTGCCAATTCTTGCGAATATCACTGAATTTGGCCAAACACCGCTTTATACAACTGAGCAATTGAGCGAAGTGGGTGTTGAAATTGTACTTTATCCACTTAGTGCATTTAGAGCGATGAACAAAGCCGCACTTAATGTGTATTCGTCTATTCTTAGCGAAGGCTCGCAACAAAGCCAAGTAGACAATATGCAAACACGTGCAGAATTATATGAGTTTTTAGATTATCACTCATATGAAAACACACTCGATAACCTTTTCTCAGCTAAAAAATCATAACGACAACATATAAGGAGAACACTCATGGTAGATAAAGCATTAGGCGGCGCAGGTTTACGTGGTCAAGTAGCAGGTGAAACAGCTCTGTGTACAGTAGGTAAGTCAGGTTCAGGTTTAACTTATTGTGGTTATGATATTAGTGAATTAGCAGATAAAGCGCAGTTTGAAGAAGTGTCTTTTTTGCTGTCGCGCGGTGAATTACCAACAGAGTCTGAGCTGACTGAATATAAAGCAAAGCTAAAATCACTACGTGGTTTACCAGATGCACTTAAAACAGTGCTTGAGAACATTCCTAAAGACGCGCATCCAATGGATGTAATGCGTACGGGTTGTTCAATGCTAGGTAACCTAGAAATGGAGCAAGACTTCTCAGAGGCGAATGATGCGATTGACCGCATGGTTGCCGTATTCCCAAGCATTATTTGTTACTGGTATCGTTTTAGCCATGACGGCGTTCGTATTGAAACTGAAACAGATGATGATTCGGTAGGTGCACACTTCTTACGTTTATTACATGACGAAGCACCATCAGCACTGTTTGAGCAAGTAATGAATGTGTCTTTAATTCTTTATGCAGAGCATGAGTTTAATGCATCAACATTCACTGCGCGTGTGTGTGCATCAACATTGTCTGATATTCACTCTTGTGTAACGGGTGCAATTGGTAGCTTACGTGGTCCACTTCATGGTGGTGCGAACGAAGCGGCTATGGATATGATTGAAGGCTTTACAAGTGCAGACCAAGCTGAAGATGCGCTGATGGGCATGCTTGAGCGTAAAGACAAGATCATGGGCTTTGGTCACGCTATTTACCGTGAATCAGATCCACGTAACGTGATCATCAAAAAATGGTCAGAAAAGCTGGCTGCAGAAGTGGGTGACGATGTTCTATATCCTGTATCTGTTCGATGTGAAGAAGTTATGTGGCGTGAAAAGAAATTATTCTGTAATGCTGATTTCTTCCATGCATCTGCGTATCACTTCATGGGTATCCCAACTAAGTTATTTACGCCAATTTTCGTGATGAGCCGTGTAACAGGTTGGACAGCACACGTGAAAGAGCAACGTGCTAATAACCGTATTATTCGCCCAAGTGCCGATTATACTGGCCCAGAAGCGCGTAGCTACACGCCAATTTCTGAGCGTTAATCGTTAATTAAATCAGTGATAGGGGTGGCTTGGCTGCCCCTTTATGAAGGGGCGAAATAAATACAAAAACAATCAGCCCACCATTGTTCACCGTCACCAAGTACAAGTAGAATCATCATGAATACAAATTTTAGAAAACCATTAGCAGGCACCGGCGTCGATTACTTTGATACGCGCGCTGCTGTTGATGCAATTAAACCGGGCAGCTATGCCACACTTCCTTATACATCGCGAGTACTTGCCGAAAACATAGTTCGTCGTTGTGACCCTGAAATGCTAAATGATGCATTGTCGCAATTGATTGACCGCAAGCGTGATTTAGATTTTCCATGGTTTCCTGCGCGCGTTGTGTGTCACGATATCTTAGGTCAAACAGCGTTAGTTGATTTAGCAGGCCTACGTGATGCCATTGCTGCAAAAGGCGGCGATCCTGCAAAAGTAAACCCCGTGGTACCAACTCAGTTAATTGTTGACCACTCATTAGCGGTTGAACACGCAGGTTTTGAACCTGACGCATTTGAAAAAAATCGTGCTATTGAAGACCGTCGTAACGATGACCGATTCCACTTTATTAATTGGACGAAAACAGCATTTAAAAATATTGATGTGATCCCGCCGGGTAACGGCATAATGCATCAAATCAATTTAGAGAAAATGTCGCCTGTGATCCAAAAACGTGACGGCGTGGCATTCCCAGATACATTAGTTGGTACAGATAGCCACACACCTATGGTCGATGCATTAGGTGTTATTGCAGTCGGTGTAGGTGGTCTTGAAGCTGAAAGCGTGATGCTTGGCCGTGCATCTTACATGCGTTTACCTGATATTGTGGGTGTCGAGCTTAAAGGCAAGCCACAACCGGGTATTACTGCAACCGATATCGTATTATCGATCACCGAATTTTTACGTAATGAAAGAGTTGTATCGACCTACCTTGAGTTTTATGGCGAAGGTGCCGATGCACTTACATTAGGCGATAGAGCAACTATTTCTAATATGACGCCGGAGTTTGGCGCAACAGCTGCGATGTTTTACATTGATGACAACACACTTGATTACCTACGTTTAACTGGCCGTGAAGAAGAGCAAGTTAAACTCGTCGAAACTTACGCAAAAGAGACTGGCCTTTGGAGTGATAGCCTTAAAACGGCTGAATATGAGCGTGTGTTAACCTTTGATCTATCATCAGTTGGTCGCAATATTGCGGGCCCTTCGAATCCACATCGCCGTGTTGCAACTAGCGATCTTGATAAAGCGGGTATCACTGGCGTTGTTGAGAATGAAGAAGGCTTAATGCCAGATGGTGCCTGTATAATTGCTGCAATCACAAGTTGTACGAATACTAGTAATCCACGCAATGTTATTGCCGCAGGTTTACTTGCGCGTAATGCTAACGCTAAAGGGTTAACTCGTAAGCCATGGGTTAAAACATCACTGGCACCGGGTTCTAAAGCGGTTAAGTCTTATTTAGAAGAAGCTAATTTGTTACCTGAGCTTGAGCAACTTGGCTTTGGTATTGTTGCCTTTGCGTGTACAACCTGTAACGGCATGAGTGGTGCGCTTGATCCTAAAATTCAGCAAGAAGTGATTGACCGCGACCTATACGCAACCGCTGTACTGTCGGGTAACCGTAACTTCGATGGCCGTATTCACCCTTATGCTAAACAAGCATTCTTAGCTTCACCGCCGCTGGTTGTTGCTTATGCTATCGCCGGTACTATTCGTTTTGATATCGAAAAAGATGTATTAGGGCATGATCAACAAGGTAACGAAATTCGCCTTATGGATTTATGGCCAACAGATGAAGAAATTGATGCGGTGATCAAACAAAGTGTTAAACCTGAACAATTTAAAAAGGTTTACGAGCCAATGTTTGACTTAAGTGTAGATTACGGTGAAGACAACGATCCACTTTACCAATGGCGTCCACAAAGTACCTATATTCGTCGTCCTCCTTATTGGGAAGGCGCATTAGCGGGTGAACGCTCTCTTAGTGATATGCGTGCATTAGCTGTGTTGGGCGACAACATCACTACTGATCACTTATCACCTTCGAATGCGATTTTAGCGTCAAGTGCTGCTGGTGAATACCTGGCTAAAATGGGTCTCCCAGAAGAAGATTTTAACTCCTATGCTACTCACCGAGGTGACCATTTAACAGCACAGCGTGCTACATTCGCTAACCCTAAGTTATTGAATGAAATGGTTAAAGAAAATGGTGAAGTGAAGCAAGGTTCATATGCTCGCATTGAACCAGAAGGCAAAGTGACGCGTATGTGGGAAGCTATCGAAACCTACATGCAGCGCAAACAACCGCTTATCATTGTAGCTGGTGCCGATTATGGTCAAGGTTCGTCACGTGACTGGGCTGCAAAAGGTGTTCGCCTAGCTGGTGTTCAAGTGATTGCAGCAGAAGGCTTTGAGCGTATTCACCGCACTAACTTAATTGGTATGGGCGTATTACCGCTTGAGTTTAAAGCAGGCACGACACGAACTACGCTAGGTATTGATGGTAGTGAGAGTTTTAGTGTCAAAGGTGAGCCAACACCAGGCGCAACACTGACATTAGTAATTACTCGTGCCAATGGTGAAACCGTTGAAGTACCAATGACGTGTCGTTTAGATACCGCTGAAGAAGTGTCAATTTATTCAGCGGGTGGTGTACTGCAACGTTTCGCGCAAGATTTTTTAGAATCTGAGGAGCACTAAGCGATGGCGTTTAAACCACAAATTAAGGTGCCAGCGACCTATATGCGTGGCGGCACCAGTAAAGGGGTTTTCTTTAACTTAACTGACTTACCTGAGCCTGCCCAGGTGGCAGGTGAGGCGCGCGATAACCTGTTGTTACGTGTGATTGGTAGCCCCGATCCTTACCAAAAACAAACTGATGGTATGGGCGGTGCAACCTCAAGCACCAGTAAGACGGTAATATTATCAAAAAGCGCGAAACCTGATCACGATGTTGATTATTTATTTGGTCAAGTAGCTATTGATAAAGCATTTGTTGATTGGAGTGGTAACTGCGGAAATTTAACTTCTGCAGTCGGAGCCTTTGCTGTGTCGAACGGCCTTGTTGATGCCAGCAAAATTCTAGACAACGGCGTTGTCGAAGTTAAAGTTTGGCAAGTCAATATTAGTAAAACCATTATAGTACATGTGCCAATTACTAACGGCGAAGTGCAAGAAACCGGTGATTTTGAGCTTGATGGCGTGACCTTTCCAGCCGCTGAAGTAAAACTTGAATTTATGGACCCTGCAGATGGCGAAGGGGCCTTATTCCCAACAGGTAACTTAGTCGATGAGCTAGAAGTGCCGGGTATTGGTATGTTGTCTGCAACGATGATCAATGCGGGTATTCCTACAGTTTTCATTAACGCCAGTGAAGTTGGCTACGATGGCACAGAGCTTCAAGAAGCCATAAATGGTGACGCATCGGCACTTGAAAAATTAGAAACAATTCGCGCCTATGGGGCGTTGAAAATGGGGCTAATTTCTCATATTGATGAAGCAAAGGCACGCCAACATACGCCAAAAGTAGCTTGGGTAGCACCTGCTAAAACGTATCACGCATCAAGCGGTAAAGTTGTCAGTGGTACAGATATTGATTTAGTGGTACGTGCTATGTCGATGGGTAAATTGCACCATGCTATGATGGGCACGGCTGCGGTAGCAATAGGTACTGCAGCTGCCATACCTGGAACTTTAGTAAATCTTGCGGCAGGCGGTGGTGAGCGACAAGAGGTAAACTTTGGTCATCCTTCTGGCACTTTAAAAGTCGGCGCTGCTGCAACACTTGTTGATGGCAATTGGCAAGTCACTAAAGCAAGTATGAGCCGAAGTGCGCGTGTGTTGATGGAAGGCTGGGTTAGAGTGCCCGAGTAGTACTCAATCGCGTACTGATATAATCAAAATAAAGCGGCGGTTACGCCGCTTTGTCTGATCCGTAGCACTGTTGTTTCATTTCTTCAATATATTCATCAAACTTGCCGCTTTGTTGCATCAGTTCAATTTCATCATTTAAATCTTGTAAAACTTTTTGCCAGTGCGGCGTTGATTTACTAATAGAATAATAAAGCGGTTTGTATTCAAGCTTTGGTTCTAGCGCGACCAGTGATTCTAAAATTTGTCGTTTGCCGCTAATTGATAATTCAGACTTATAAACACTGGCTTTAAGAACTTCAAGGTCCGCCACAATCAGACTTACTCGATTACTTAGTAGAAGATGGATTAACTGGTATTCATTATTTGCGACGATTGTATCGATTTCTTTATTATCAATCATAGCATCGAGTTTTTTTGTGTTTTTATAAGAGCGGACTACACCAATAGGTAAATTCTCAACTGATTTTAAATCACCATTGAAAGGGATTTGATTTCCTTTTAACGCCACGAATGATAGATCTCCACCAGGTATTTCATGACTTAAAGCAAGTAAATTGTTGCGAGTTTTACTAAGAAAATTATCTGATACAACATCATCTTCAATGAAGTACTCAGGAAAAAGAATATCAGCGCGCCCTAATTCAGCTTCTCTAACGGCACGCGCCCATGGGTAGAAACCAATGTGTATGCCATAACCTTTTTCAAGAAGTGAGCTGACAGTAAATTGATAGAGCCAGCCCTTGTTACACAAGTTTTCGTCAATATAAGGAGGCCAATCTAAAGTGACGAGCTTTAAAACATGTTTGGCACTTAGGTTATAACCGTATCCGCCGTTGAAACGCACCGCTTCTTCAGTGACGATTTCACCATTTTTTTCAAAACTAACAGGTGTTAGACCCGCAAGGGCTTGATATGAGGCGAATAAAAAGAACACTGTTAATAGTTTCATAAATTGTTTAAGTTTTTGTTATTTATCTAAAGCTTAGCCTTTTGCCGTAAATATACAACCTAGGAACTGTAACAATATTTAACGAATGGAGTACATTTTTCGATCACAGCTTATAGTTGTAGACTTGAGTGACAAAAAGTTTACATTTGTATTATGGTATCACCTAATGCTTTTACAGCTTAAGGATAACAACAATGATAAAACTAAGTCTCTATATATCACTTCTCACAAGCTCTATGCTTGCTCACGCACAATTACCGCTTAGCGTTACAAGCCCTGATGGACAAATAACTGTAAAACTCGAAAAACAACAAAACCAGCTTGTTTATAGCGTAAATTATGGCAAGCAGGTTTTTTTGCAGCAATCAAAGCTTGGTTTAAATACCAACCTAGGTGATTTTTCACAAAGCCTCAAATATAAAAGCCATACAACCGCTTCGGTCAATAAAAGCTATAAACTGCATAATGCGAAGGTAAGTGACGTAAATTACACAGCGAATACACTCAAAGCGCAATTTGAAAACCAAGACGGCAGAATGCTTGGCGTCGAGTTTAATGTGTCTGATAGCGATGTTGCATTTCGTTATCAGATATCGGGAGCTGAAACAGATACCCGTATCAAGGTGTTAGCTGAATACAGTGCTTTTAACCTACCAGATAATGCAACTACATTTATAAGCCCACAAGCCTTACCTGAAACGGGCTGGATGCAAACAAAACCAAGTTACGAAGAGCCTTACACCTTTAACGAAGCCCTTGGTACACCGTCAGCGAACGGCGTGGGCTATACCTTTCCTGCATTATTTAAAAATAGCGACAAAGGCTGGTTATTAATTTCAGAAACCGGTGTTGATAGTCATTATGTTGGCTCAAAATTAAGCGAAGGCACGAAAGACGGTGTATATCGTATTTCATTTCCTCAGGCCGGTGAAAACAATGGCATTGGTGCAACTTATGCCGCTATGGCAATGCCAGCAACCACACCTTGGCGTACCATCACGTTAGGAACAAGTTTAAAACCAATTGTTGAATCAACCGTGGCATTTGATTTGGTTAAACCACTTTATCAAGCAAGTCAAAATTATAAAATGGGTCGATCAACATGGAGCTGGATTGTTTGGCAAGACCCAAGTATCAACTACGATGATCAAATCAAATTTATTGACTTAGCTGCATCATTAAATTTTGAATATGTATTAATCGACAATTGGTGGGATAAAAACATTGGCCGCGAGAGAATGGCTGAATTGGTTAAGTACGCCAATGGAAAGGGCGTTGATGTTATTTTGTGGTACAACTCAAATGGCTGGTGGAATGATGCACCACAGACCCCACAAAATAGAATGAACAGTGCACCTGCACGTCGAAATGAAATGGCGTGGCTGCAAAGCATTGGTGTAAAAGGGCTGAAAGTAGACTTTTTTGGTGGTGATAAACAAGAAACCATTAAACTGTATGAAGATATTCTTACAGATGCAAATCAGTATGGTTTAGTGATCACCTTTCATGGCAGCACCATCCCGCGTGGCTGGGAAAGAATGTATCCTAACTTCGTCACTTCTGAAGCGGTACTGGCATCGGAGAACCTTGTTTTTCATCAAAATTCGTTAGATTTACATGCCTATAACGCGACTATTTTACCATTCACTCGTAATGCTATTGGCGCTATGGATTTTGCCCCAGTGTTTTTAAACAAACGTTTATCGCAAGATCAAACCGTCGGCACTATTCGTAAAACCACAGATGCATTTGAACTGGCAACAGGTGTGCTTTATCAATCACCAGTGCAACATTTTGGCCTGACGCCAAATAACCTTGCAGAGCAACCCCAATTTGTTATTGATACTTTAAAGGCGATGCCAACGGTATGGGATGAAACACGCTATATTGCAGGTCAGCCGGGTCAAGATGCAACGATCGCAAGGCGTCATCAACAAACATGGTGGGTAGCAGCCGTGAATGGTGAAAGTAAAGCCAAAACAGTAGATATTGATTTACCTATGTTAGCGGGTAAAAAAATCACCCTGTTGTTTGATAAAAAAGATGGCAGCGCTGGTACTATGCAAGTCACAGTAAGTAACAGTGGCAAGTTAACCTTAAACTTATTAGCTCAAGGTGGCGCACTGATTATTGGTCGCTAACTGTGAGTTTATAGGCGACGAATAAAAGCCAAGTATAAAAAAGCGAGCAGATTGCTCGCTTTTTTGTGGCTATAGTTGCCTTGATAATTTGGGCGTGCTAAATTGCGCCGTGTGTAGTGATGTACTACACCGCTTTGAGGACGACCTTAAAGTTGAAATTAAATTCGGGGACGACCCCATAAAGAGGTCGACCATGAATTGGATCCTACTTATTGCTGCTGGCTTACTTGAAGTCGCTTGGGCTTATGGCTTAAAACAATCAGATGGTTTCACAAAACCCCTCATTTCATTCTTTACAATCTTAACCATGGCTGCCAGCTTTTATTGCTTAAGTGTGGCACTCAAATCATTACCACTTAGTTTGGCGTATGCGGTTTGGGTTGGTATCGGCGTTATTGGCTCAGCAATAATAGGCATGACACTATTAGCTGAAGGCGTGAGTCTATTAAAAATAGCCAGCTTGCTACTGATCGCCCTTGGCATTATTGGTTTGAAACTCGCCAATTAATAAATTTTTTACTGCTCCTACTCAGTTTCATAACGTTAATTCAGGGTATGAGACTGAGAGCAAACGATTGAAGCAGTAGTGCGTTAAACAACTGAACTACATATTTTAAATTTGGAACATTAAGAATTGGTACGACCGACTGGATTCGAACCACCGAATTTGGCGTGGGTCATAGAGAGCGGTAGTGTTCTAACCAACTGAGCTACAGATATTTTAAATTTGGAAAATTAAGTATTGGTACGACCGAGTGGATTCGAACCACCGATTTTGGCGTGGGTCATAGAGAGCGGTAGTGCTCTAACCAACTGAGCTAGAGATGTTTTAAATTTGGAACATTAAGAATTGGTACGACCGAGTGGATTCGAACTATTGACCTTTGGACCGAGCCGATAAGAGTGGTAGTGCTCTAACCAACTGAGTTTCAACTGTATAATATTGATTTTAGGATAATAAAATTATGAGGAATTTGAATAAATTGGTACGACCGAGTGGATTCGAACCACTGATTTTGGCGTGGGTCATAGAGAGCGGTAGTGCTCTAACCAACTGAGCTACAAATATTTTAAATTTGGAACATTAAGAATTGGTACGACCGAGTGGATTCGAACCACCGATTTTGGCGTGGGTCATTGAGAGTGTTAGTGCTCTAACCAACTGAGCTACGGTCGTACAGGCATTTAATTCTGAAGAAGATTAAATGTTTTGGTACGACC
>NZ_JACDWV010000009.1:0-12317 GCF_016464105.1 Pseudoalteromonas sp. bablab_jr010
CCAGAATAATCGTGACCAATTAGGTGAAAGGTTGATTTACCTAAATCAATACCTATGACTTTTGCAACTGACATGATGGTTTCCTCCTGTAATAGCCAACACTATGAGTTTAGCTAATGGGTGGGGCGTACCATCTAATTAACGAGTTAGAGCCGAAGGTCGGCTCTGTGCCCAGACTGTGTGAAAACTAATTTTTAATAAATTGTCTTGGGTATGTTCTTAGTTTGAAACCATTTAAGATGGTTGCGATCGATTTTTTCTCAGTATCGCAATTTTCTCCGCGCGAGCGAAACTGCTATGGCAACGCTACTCTAATTGCTTTACTTAGGCCGTTAACTCCCATAATTGTTATCATTCTTCTGAAGTTGTAAGCTAGGACATGAAGACTTATTTCTGTCCCCACGCTTTTTAAACCTCGTGTTAGTAAGTGGGTAGCTCCCATCCAGAGTTTAATTGTGCCAAAGGGGTGCTCAACAGTTTGCTTGCGATGAAGCATCAATTCAGGTTCATTCTTTAGCTTTTGAAGCATTTCTTCTGTCAGAATCTCATGCACCCACCGCCTTATTCGCCTAGGGTCTTTTTTAGAGTTAGTGCACTGACTTCTTATTTTACAATCTCGACAAGCAATGTGATTGAAGTAAACATCAAGGTATTTACCTTGCTCAAATACCTGCATTCGATTTTGAAGTTCATTACCAGCGGGGCATAAGTAAATATCTTTATTTGCATCGTATTTGAAGAGTGAGCGGTTAAATATCCCTTTCTTTTCAGAGGACGATGTATCCGTCTTGGGCATGATTGGCTCTGCACCCAAGTCGATAGTATCTTTTATATCGGGCTGACTGAAGTAACCTTTATCTGCTAATACCCTTATATCTTCCTTGCGCAATGCTTTTTGTGCGAGTTTTGTCATTGACGCAAGCTGGCCTCTATCTGGCACGTTGGTCACCTCATGCGCCACTATAAGGTGGTGCTTGGTATCAACCGCACTTTGCACGTTATAACTCACAACTCTTGTAAAACCTTGAGTTTTCATTAAACGTGAATCAGGATCAGTAGTGGATATTTGCTTGTCAGGATAAGCTTCAACTTGTTCTTTAATCTCGTGTAGTTTTTTTAACTGGCTGCGAAAGTCAGCTAGCCTATCTTTTGTGGCTTTAATTTTTGTGACGTTAGCTTGCTCTTTATCGGCTTCATCAAGTAATTCAAGGTAACGTTCAATATTCTTTTCGACTCGGTCGATGTGGAATTTAACTTTGCTTGGCGTAAAATTATTGCCTTTGTTGTTGCTAGCTTTAAACTTACTACCATCGATGGCAACAACTGGTTTCTCAAACATATTCAGACGACGGCAGACTTCAACAAACGTTTTGCACACATTTTTTATACCATCTCCGTTGTCTTTTCTAAAATCAGCAATCGTTTTAAAGTCGGGTGCCAACTTACCAAGTAGCCACATCAGTTCAATATTGCGTTGGCATTCGGTTTCTAATCGGCGGGATGATTGAATACGGTTGAGGTAACCATAAAGATACAGTTTTAATAATGTGGCTGGATGATACTTAGGGCGGCCTGTGGACTTTAAAGTTAACCCTTTAAACTCCAATTCAGCTAGATTTAGTTCCTCAATGAAAACATCAATCACTCTGACCGTATTATCTTCACTGACGTAGTCTTCCAACGATTCTGGAAATAACGTTGATTGGTCACGACTTTCACCGCTTATAAACTTTGACATACTGCCTCAACCCTCAACTGAATCAATAGTCTAATTATATAAATATCAGTATATTAAGTGAACTAAATGTATAGATTAATAGATCATAAGCAGAACATACTTAGACCAAAAGGTGATCAGAGTTTTCACACAGTCTGTGCCATAATCCGACCTTGAGACACATAGAGATTAAGACTGCAAAGATACGAAAGCGGAAGTTAGCTTTGGCCTGTTTAACGACAAATATTCCGACAAAGCAGTCATGACTATTAGTTTATTGTTAAATCTAATCTTTCTTTTCGTTCATCTACTCAATAACCCCACGCTAAACGTGACTTTAGCGTGGGGTTAGAGTTCACAGTAATTTTATCTGGATAGCTCTTTTATTTTTTTCTCTGAAAACCAGCGATATAAAACAGGTAAAACAAATAATGTTAACAGTGTTGCAGTTACCAAGCCGCCAACAATAACACTCGCTAATGGGCGCTGTATTTCTGCACCAACACCATTAGACATTAACATCGGTATCAAACCTAAAGCTGATGTTATAGCAGTCATAAGTACAGGTCTTAATCTTGAAGTAGCGCCTTCAAAAACGGCTTTAGATGCTTCTAGACCGTCTTTAATACGTTGGTTGATACTTTCTACCATAACGACCCCATTCAATACCGCTACACCAAATAAGGTAATAAAGCCAACGGAGCTTGGTACAGACAAGTATTGTCCAGATAAATATAAGGAGAAAACTCCGCCAATTACAGCAAGCGGCACGTTGACCAATATCAGCATAGCTTGACCAACAGAGCCAAAAGCAAAGTAAAGTAACAATGCAATTAGCGCTAAAGATAGAGGTACAACGATAGCTAGTCTGCTTTGAGCACGCTGCTGGCTTTCGAATTGGCCACCTATTGCTACCGAGTAACCTGAAGGTAGGTCAACTTTCTCAGCAATAACTTTTCTGATGTCGGCTACTACACTACCCATATCTCTATTCTGAACGTTTGCTTGAATAACGACACGCCTTTGAACATCATCGCGCCTTACTTGAGGAGGACCTGATTCAAATGAAACAGTTGCAACATCACCTAAGCGTACCCAGGCGCCTGTTGGTGACTGAATTCGAATATCTGAAATAGCTTCCTTATTTTGTCGGTACTCTTCTTCAATACGCACGTAAATATCATAACGTTCATTGCCTTTGATGATTTGTCCAGCTTCAACCCCTCCAATACCATCTCGCACAACTTCCATTATATCAACAACTGAAAGTCCAAAGCGCGATAGCTCTTGCCTATTAGGTTTTACGACAAGTTGCGCTTCACCTGCAATTTGCTCAAGAGCAACATCTCTTGCACCATCAACACTCTTTATAGCCGCTTCGATCTCTTGTCCTTTAGCTGCTAAAACGTCTAACTCAGGGCCAAATAACTTTATCGCCAACTGAGCTTTTACGCCAGATAGTAACTCATCAACACGAGTCGCAATAGGTTGAGAAAAGTTTAGTAGTAAGCCAGGAAACTCCTCTAAAGATCTCTCCATTTTCCCTTGAAGTTCATATCGATTAGATGCACTGGTCCACTCAGAAACAGGCTTCAACCCTATGTAAATTTCTATGTTATTCACAGGCTCTGGATCTCCACCTATTTCGGCTCGACCAATTCGGCTTAATGCATAGGTTACTTCAGGAAAAGCCATTAGTTTTTCTTCTAGAATTGGTGCCACAGTGAGCGCGGTATCTAAACTGGAAGAAGGTGCCAGCGTTGCTCTTAAGTTTATCGTCCCTTCTTCTAACTCAGGTACAAATTCAGTACCAATTAATGGAACTAATGCAAAGGCAGAGAAAACTAATATAAGTGCGGCTGAAATGACTAACTTGGTGCGTTTTAGTGCGAATGTAAGCCCTTTTCTGTAGAGTTTGTCTAATGGCCTAAGAACAAAGCTTTCCCTCTCTTTTACACCTGACTTAAATAAATAAGTTGCCAGTGCAGGTACGATAAACAACGCAACCACAATCGCAGATACAACGGCTAAGATGATGCTTATTGCCATAGGTTGGAATAACTTTGCTTCAACCCCTTCAAAGCTGAACAATGGCGCAAATACGACTAAAATAATCGAGGCAGCAAAAAAGACGGGACGAGCCACTTCTTTACCTGCATTTTGCAGACGTAATTTAATGCCGTGCTCATCGTGTTCTACATCGTGCGGATCTGCGTCAGAAGTTGGAACACGTTCCTTTACCGATTTCGAATGTGTCGCGTCAGGTCTATTTAAATGTTTAAACATATTTTCAACCATAACCACTGAGCCATCTACAAGCATACCAATAGCGACCGCTATGCCACCCAGTGACATAAGGTTTGCAGAAATGCCCCACCAAGCCATGATCATTAACGCGATACCAATTGAAATTGGAATAGATATTAATACCAAGAAGGTTGCACGTAAATTCATTAAAAATAGTGCTAATACAATACAGATGAAAATAAATGCTAGTAATAGTGCATCAACCACTGTATTTACCGCTTTTTCAATCAAATCAGCCTGATCATAAAAAGGCTCAAAGCGAACACCTTTTGGCAATGCTTGATTAATTAATGGAATTCTTGCATTGATACCATCAATGGTGGCTTTAGTATTTGAACCCATGCGTTTTAAGACAATGCCAGAGACAACTTCGCCTAAATTTTCGACTTTACCGTCTTCGGTTTTGCGCGTCATGGTGACAGCACCTTGACGAATTTCACTGCCCATTTCAACTTTAGCAATATCTGAAACCGTAACAACCGTACCATCTACTGTTTTAACGGGAACTTGTTTGATATTACTGATGCCAGCCTCACCACTCTCAAACCAGCCTGTGCCTCTAATCACAAGCTGCTCTTGCCCACGGTTCATGTACCATCCGCCAACATTCGCATTGTTGTTATCTAGGGCACCAACAACGTCTTCTTGCGTTAGTTCATATGCTAAGAGCTTAGATGGATCGACATTGACTTGGTATTGCCTAACATTACCACCAAAAGATAATACATCAGTGACTCCATCGACAGGCATAACGAGTAACTTAACAATCCAATCGTTAAGGCTTCGAAGCGCCATAGCATCATAACCTGCACCTTTATCTGAAATAAGAAGATACTGAAATACTTGGCCCAGCCCAGAGGTGTTTGGTCCCATTTCGGGTGTCCCAACACCTTCTGGTATCAGTTCTTTTGCGGCTTGAAGA
The DNA here is from genome assembly GCF_016464105.1 of Pseudoalteromonas sp. bablab_jr010. NCBI lineage: Bacteria > Pseudomonadati > Pseudomonadota > Gammaproteobacteria > Alteromonadales > Pseudoalteromonadaceae > Pseudoalteromonas > Pseudoalteromonas sp. bablab_jr010. The sequence goes on from NZ_JACDWV010000009.1 coordinate 4,947, forward strand.
CGCTCAAATACGAGTTGTCTTGCAAAGTAAATGTCGGTGCCTTCTTTGAAAACAACCGTAACGCCAGACAAGCCTGTTTTAGAAATTGAGCGCACTTGTTCTACATCAGGTAGGGCATACATTACCGCTTCAATGGGGTACGTAATGAGTTGTTCAACTTCTTCAGCAGCCAGTCCTGGCGCTTCAGTATTTACAGCAACTTGAACATTAGTAACATCAGGAAAGGCATCCAAATTTAATTTTGGGATCACCATAACTGCACCAACCATAGTGGCAAACAGCGCAATCAAAATCAGGAGTCTATTATTAACAGACCAATCTATTATTTTATTAAACATAGTCTTGCTCCCTAGTGGTTGTGCGGATCAAATCCGCCTTTAGCGATTTCAGACGCAACAAAAAATGCGCCTTTAGTTACAATTCGCGTTCCACTATCAAGGCCAATGATTTCTCTAAAACCACCTAAGGCTCGGCCTAGTTCTATTTCTACAGCTTTAAATTCTCCAGGGTGGTCTTCGACAAATACTGTCCAATCACCATCTGCGCTGCGGATCAATGCTTCTTCTGGCACAGCCATCACTTTCTGCTTTGTGGCAAACTGAAAGTAAACTTTTACAAACATGCCTGAATGAAGATTATCATCCGAATTATCTACTCCTAACCTAATAATTCGAGTACGAGTAATAGGGTCAATTGTATGGGCTTCTTGGATAACTTTGGCATTGTAACTCTGGCCTTCTAATTTAAGTACCGCAGGAGAATCAATTGATAAATTTAGCTTTTTATTTGGAGAAACTTTTGCTTCAACCCATAGTTGTTTTTCATCTGCTAACAACATTACTGAATCACCAGCATCAACACGTTGCCCTTGGATAAAATCGTCTTGAAGTACAACCCCTTCACGCTGAGCAATTAATGTATATTGCCCAAACGCTTTTATGTCTTTGTTAGAAATGCCATCTATTGCTTTTTCAGTTAACCCTAAAGCAATAAGCTTCCCGTAACTCGCATTGTATGTAGTCTCTGCTTGTAATAATCTACTTTCACTCACCGTCTTGTTACCCAGCTTTTTCACACGTTGCCATTCGGTTGAAGCGATTAAATAGTCAGCCTGTGCTTGTGCCATTGCTTCACTAAATAATGTAACTAACTTCTGACCTATTTCTACATGCTCTCCAAGCGCTGCATGGCGACTAATAATGACTGACTCTGTACGTGGCGATACCACATAACTTTTATAGCCATTAGCTTTTATTTCGCCTGGTGCATATACGGTGCTAAATTGATATTCAGGCTTAACACTTTCCACTTTAATGTTAGCAAGCGACATCTTCTTTGGATCAATAGTGATACCTTCTTCATGTCCTTCTTCTCCCTCTTTATTACCACCTTCATGGCCGTGCTCGTCATGGTCACCTTTATCTTCTTCATGTCCCTTTTCGTGTTCATGCTCATCTTGATGTTCTTTTTCTTCTTGTTTCGAAACGTTTGTGACAGAACCAGTTCCATCTGACGACTGTGCAAAAGCATCATGATTTGTAGTAAACCCAACTAACAGGCAGCTAATTACTACGGCTAAAAATTTTTTACTAATTACTGTATTCATTTTTGTAACCTATATTTTTAATAAATTTAAGATTTCGTTTTTCGCTACTGAAAAAACAAAGCGCTCAAATCTCAAATTTGGATAACTGACCCATACTTAAAATGAAGGATATTTCTGCAAGCTTGAATTGATTTTCCAAACGTATTCCTGCATGAAGCCCTTCCGCACGTTGATTTAATGCAAGTAAGTAGTCAGAAGTATTAATGTCACCAGCTTCCCAGCGCTTATTTAATAAGTTTTCGCTGCTATCTAATCTGCCTTTTGTCAGTTTTTGCCATTGCTCATAATATTTTTTACTGACAATAAGCGATTCATAATTAGCTTTTGCTTCAAATGACTGCTTTCGATAAACCGACCGAAAGTTAGCCTCTGCTGCAATTGCTTCTGAATAAGCGGCTTTAACAGTATCTGAATAGTTATTTCTGATATTTAAAGGCATTGAGAAAGTCACGCCAATCAAGTCTTCATCTCCACTTTTCCCTGCGTTAACTCCAATGGTTGGATTGGCTTTAGATTCCATAGTGGTTAGTTGAGCTTTAGATTGTTTTATCTTCCATTGCGCTCTAGCGAGTTTAACTTTTGGATGTTCCTCAACCCACTGAGAGTTAAATGAATAGTTTGTTGCTCCAAAAGTAAATGAAAACAAATTGGTAGTATTAGGCGTCCAATCAGGCAATAACTCCTGAACATTTACCTCTGCATTTTTCAAAGCAATTTGCGACTCAGATATTTCACTGAAAACTTGGGACAAGTTTAAATAAACCAGTTCAGCGTCAAGTGGCTCTAAAAGTCCTGCTTTTCGCTTATCTTCAATAATTCCAACGAGCGTTTGTAATTGATTTTCTCTTACTGAAAGTAACTGAGCCACCTTTTTTGCTGCTTGCCAATTAACTATTGCAGTTAAAGCGTTAGCCTTTTTAGAATCGAGTAGAGATAACAATTGTTGCTGGTTTGCATAAACACCAATTTCACCAATGCTTTTATTTGCTGATTGCTTATCCCAAAAATCAATCGTTTGACTGATACCAATAGAATAATTATCAAAATCACCCTCTTTTTCATAGCTTGCTTCAAGCTCTGGGTTATATACGGCTTTAGTTAAGCTCTTGGCTCTATGATTACTTGCATTAAGTAACTCTTTAGCCGCAACAACTTCGGGATCTTTATTTATTTGACTATCTAGCCATGAAATACTTTTCTGTTTGGCATAAGTGGCAACTGAAAAACTCACAGCCATACATAAAGACAGGACTAAACCTGCATTTTTTAAATATATATACATAAAAATTCTTAATTTTAAAATTAATAAACACGAAACCTTTATCCATTATTAAAGGATAAATAGGTCATTAAAAATTAATCTAATTAAGAAATGGGCGGACGAAGTATCGCTTCAAGAAAGGTACTTGTTTGATCAATTTGATAAGGCGTTTTATTGATAATGTTTAGTTTGCCCGTGGTATTTGAATTACTGACTAAAATCCAAGATAAGTGGCTGCCACTGCAATGTCCGCAGTGATGACAATCTTTTTCATTATGCTGCTCATCACCTACATTATCATTTGAGACATTTCGATCATCTGCATGATCATGTTGAATTTGAAGGTGCTCTATATCTATTTGGTGATTCTCAGGTGTTGCGGATACAACAGCAGTTAACGATTGCAAAACAATCGAAACGACTAATAGTATTTTTAACGCAACATTGAATTTCAAAATAAACACCTACTTAAATATGAAAAATTATAATATCAAAAAAAGGTTTTCTAAACTAGCCATGCGCATGTTTTTCATGCTCGTCACGGCAAGTTTCTTGAGGAAACTCAAACTCAATGGTTGTATGAGATAAATTATAAGAAGAAAGTTCCTTAGCCACTTGTTGTTTTAGCCTAATTAATTTATCAACCTCAAAGTTATGGGCTAACTCTAGGTGAGCAGTTAATACGTGACTTTCCCCGTCTAATGACCAAAAGTGCATATGATGAATCCCATTAATTTCAGGTATAGCCTTTATCGCTTTTTCAATATTATTCTGCACTTCTTCATCAGGTGTAGCTTGAAGAAATAGTGCCAATGTTGTTTTCAGGTTTTTCAAAACGTTAAACAATATAAACAGTGTAAAGCCTATAGAAAGCAAAGGATCTAATATTGGTAGATCTACAAAAAGCAGCACGATAGAAACAATTAGGACTGCAACCCAGCCAAGTACGTCTTCAAGCAAATGCCACGTAAGTACTTTTTCGTTCAGCGTTTTACCCGCTTTTAGTTTAAATACTGCATACCCATTAACAGCAACCCCAAGTAATGCAAGACCCAACATTCCTTCAGCCATTGGCATTTCAGGATTAGATAATCTTGGTATTGCTTCAAATAGCACCCAGACAGAACCAATAACTAATACAATACTGTTAATTAATGCGCCAAACAGGGTAAGACGACGATAGCCATAGCTAAATCTATCGGATGCTTCTTTATCCGAGAAACGACTCAGTATCCAAGCGAATCCTATAGATAAACTGTCACCCAGGTCATGTACAGCATCAGCCATAATAGCGGTACTGTTGGTTAGCCAACCACCAATAAATTCGATAATAGTAAATGAAACATTAAGGAAAAATGTCCAACCTATACGGTCGTCTTTTCCATGCGAATGGCTATGGCTATGATTGTGCATTTTCCACCTCAAGAACTTTTAAATTTTTTACATTGACTACGTTAAAATTGATAAAGTGACGGATCACTCGTTGATACATCCAACGTTTGATTCCTGATAAGTTAGTTCCTTTTTCGAGATAAAACTCATCAGGGGAATTATAAACACCAAAATCATCATGAATACCTTCTTTTTGTATATAGGTATCTTGACCACGCCAATCTGTATCTGGCGAAGAGAAACACTTTGTTGCAACACCATAACCACAAAATTCGTTTTTTATTTGACTAAATTTGTGCTGTAGTGAACTTAAATATTGTTCATCTAATATAAAGCCTTCTAAGTTTATCCAACGATCCTTGAAATAAACTTCAATCCAACTATGAATGATATATTTAGGTGCTAACCAAAATACATAAGTTGGAATAGCTCCTTTTTGTAATCGCTGCTCAATAGTAAAGCCGTGAAAACGACATTGAATACCTAATCCTCTTAACAAAGCCATCAGCAAGTTACCCTTGGTATTGCATTGTCCGTAACCATCGGCTAAAACACTGCTTGCTGAAATATCATCACTCTCATTGTAACCAAATAATATTTCATCTTTAACAAATTGGTAGGCTGCACCAATTTTGTTGAAGTCATCGAGTTCTTGCCAATTACGCTCAGAAATTAATGATTGAATTGTAGAGTGTTCAAAATTTACTATCTTGGTTTTTTCTAGATATTTGCTATTCATTGATGTTTCCTTACTTTGAACAACCAAAGGTTGATTGTTTATCTTCATTTGGTGTTTAACGTGTTTTCTCAGCAACAGCTAATTCTTGTTTAGCATCGCTTAGTATTCGGTAAGCGCCTCGAAGAATTAACATTGAAATGATGCTACCAATGACGATATCAGGCCAACGCTGTTTCAGCACCATAACGAGTATGCCTGCGATAACGACACCAAGATTTGCAATTACATCATTCGCTGAAAATATCCAGCTAGCTCTCATATGTACTTCATCGTTGTTGTGCTTTCGAATAAGGATGAGACAAATCACATTTGCAACTAAAGCAACCATGCCTACGCCAATCATAAACCAAGAGTGAGGCTCACTTTCACCATACAGCCTTCTAGCAATATCCATTAGAATTAGCACGCCTAACCCCAGTTGGAAATAGCCACTCACTAAAGCAGCATTAGCCTTATGTTGGATTGACTTTCCCACCGCGTATAGTGCAATTGCATAGACGATTGCATCCGCTAGCATGTCTAACGAATCTGCAATTAAAGCCGTTGATTCTGATAACCAACCAAAGCCAATTTCAAAAACAAACATCGAGGCATTGATAGCCAGAAGCCAATAAAGCACCGTTTTTTGCTGGTTATCTTTTAGCTCAACTTCACACCCACAATCGCTCATTTTCATCTCCGATTAACTTGTATGCTCTAACTATAAATCCTATAGTGACTATAGGGTCAAGTTTATTTGGAAATTTTATGAAAATTGGTGAGTTATCTAAAACATCGGGGTATTCAGTACAAACCATCCGATATTATGAAAAGGAGGGCTTGCTGTCAGATCCTGATCGCACTGAAGGGAATTTCAGGTTGTATTCTAATAAGGCATTTAAAGAGCTAGAGTTCGTAAAGCATTGTCGAAGTTTAGATATTCCGCTTAATGATATTAAGCGACTCATTGAATTAAAAAACAAGCCAGAGGAGAGTTGCTCTAGTGTAAATGCATTAATTGATCGGCAACTAACTTTAGTTAATCAACGAATGAAGGAATTGAATGCACTCAAAAAAGAGTTAAAACTAATGGCAAGCTCTTGCGGGTCTGACGGTACAATTGAAGTCTGTGGCATTATCAAGTCATTAGATAGTTGAACTAAATATAACTTTAGATTAGTAGTATTCACAAAGGCAATAATGAAAACCATTGGCAAATTAGCACAATCATTAAATTTAAATGTAGAAACCATTCGTTTTTATGAACGAGAAGGACTGATTACACAACCTGAAAAACCAATATCTGGTTATAGACAATATGACGAATCAATAGCAGGACAACTTAGGTTTATCACAAAAGCCAAAGCGCTCGGCTTTACGTTAAGAGAAATAAAATCGCTAATGTCTATGGACAGCAACTGCGCTCAAGTTGAGCTATTAAACCGACAAAAGTTAGCAATCATTCGAGACAAAATTAATGACCTTCAACGTTTAGAGAAAGTAATTGTGGGTATGACAAATACCTGTATGCAAAACGAAGATCCAACACATTGCCCCATAATTGACTCATTAAAATGATTGACTCCGTACTTGTATACGGAGTTTAGAATGATGGTAATATCAACCAATAGACTTTCAAATGATAAATAAAATATTAGACAGAGTAGGCTCTAGTGGCGTTTGGCTAGCGGCACGGCCTGCCTCCCTGCATTAAGGTCACTTGCATCGGCATTAGGACTAGGCTTCTTCTCTCACTTCGAAGGAATAGCTGTAAATACGCTTTTACCTATTTTTGCATCTTTGGAACTATTGGTAAACTTATACAACTGGCACAAAAATAAAAACCATACCAGAGCTGTCTTCAGCATTCTAGGGCCTGTAGCAGTGCTATTAACGCTTTATCCTCTTTGGCTATATGATTGGAGCACATACCTATTTTACTTTGGTATTTGCTTAATGGTCGTTATGTCGGTTTTGGATATCGTAAAACCAGTAAGGGAGCAAACATGCAACGTATGGCTAATTGCCGTCGTTGAAACGATTAACGGTCAATGTCTGCTTTTCGCTCAAAGCCACCCTTAGTGCATTTACGTTAACTCATTTTGGGGCGTGCGACGTGAAGTCGTATGAAGTGCTGTTCACCGCTTAATGAGTGAACCATCTGTATCACCAGATGATCCTAGGAGCCTGAATAAAGTAGCGGCTCTGACAATGTAACGAAGGTTGGTATGCGCCAATCGGGATCTTAATCGAGAGAGGACGATCCTCCTGATAACCACAAATCGGGTGAGTGCTAGGCCGTCAGTATGATGAACATAAGTGAATCCGCGTAAGGTGCGTTATATGATGAAACAGCGGAAGTGGTTAATACGCTGTAGCCAAAAGGCGCGAGAG
>NZ_JACDWV010000071.1:0-612 GCF_016464105.1 Pseudoalteromonas sp. bablab_jr010
AATGGCTGCAGCTTTAAAACTCGTACCTTTAAAAGTAAGCGTTTTACTGATCAATATGCAGCAGAGCTTGAATCTCCTAATCGTGGCTCAACACTTGAGGGACATTGGGTAGAGAATGATGGTAAGCAGTTGGCTATTTCATGGTTTGGAGGCTGGTCAAATTTATTTACTGCTCTAAGTTTCCTGTTAATGGTCGCTGCAGTTATGTTTTTTTTCGTTGATTTGGTTGTTATTGGTTTTGTATGGGGCGACTATCGATGGGTGCCATTTGCTATATATGCACCTATGTTTATCGTCGGTTTTTATATGCTGAAACATCGAGCCATATTAGCGCACCGAGATAATTTTTACTTTAATCGCCATACAGGCCTTGTAAAAACTCCGCATACCTTGTTTAGAAAACCGTTTTATTTACCTTACGAAGACATTGTTTGCTATGGCGCAAATCAACGTAATGTCGGTTCAGCCCGTGGTGGCTCACGTGTATTTGTATCACTCATGGTGCCGTTAAAATACCCTAAACATTATCGCTTCACTAAGCCCACTTTTTATGTAGGTGGTTCAAATCGTGAATGGGATTCACTGGCATACGCCACAGCCATGACCTTTATG
>NZ_JACDWV010000072.1:0-363 GCF_016464105.1 Pseudoalteromonas sp. bablab_jr010
ATATTTTCGGCACTGAAGTACCTGCTACAAAATGGGCCTTTGGGTAAGACCCGAAAACAACACCGCTCGGCTTCAAACTGGCGCTCAACATCTAATAGCACAAAGAGGATAAGAGACGCTTCGCTGAAGAGGAAGAAAAAATGACCTTGTGGTCTCTCATTTTTCTCATTCGCCTCTCTTTGTTAAAATATTTTCGGTACTGAAGTACCTGCTACAAAATGGGCCTTTGGATAAGACCCGAAAACAACACCGCTCGGCTTCAAACTGGCGCTCAACATCTAATAGCACAAAGAGGATAAGAGACGCTTCGCTGAAGAGGAAGAAAAAAAATGATCCTATGGTTCCCTCATTTTCTTCTTATTC
>NZ_JACDWV010000073.1:0-31943 GCF_016464105.1 Pseudoalteromonas sp. bablab_jr010
ATATTGATCAGTAAAACGCTTACTTTTAAAGGTACGAGTTTTAAAGCTGCAGCCATTGAGTGCTTCTGCTTTTTTTAATCGCGTTTCATAACTGTCTTGATGTAAATAGTCTCTTGGCAGTTGCTCGTTATAGGTTTGTCTATCCTTACGGTATTTACTTCTGTTCTCGGCTCTCCTTCTATTTTCTGCAGCTTTTTCGGGGTTATCTCTTCTAAATTCTTCTAATCGCACCTCAGCTTCTTCATCTAAGGCGAGCTGTTTGATAGTTTTATCTTTTGCTCTTGTTGGGTCTCTGCCAGGGTTTTCGGCGCACCACTGGTTAATTGCGTTAATACGGTTTTCTCTTTTAATTTTTTCTCGTTCTTCATTAGTTAAGCCGTCGTTTTGTTCAGCAATATAGCGCTCAAGCTCCTCATCACTAATAAGATTATCAATTAAATCATCCAATGCGTTTGATTTTAATGAGTTTTTATCATCACTACTCATTGTTACTCCTTTATTTGCTGCACTTCTTATGTGTTTTTTACAACTCAATTTATTAAAGCTTAGATTTTTATAATTTAGCTTTTATAAATGAATAATGGCTTTGCTAGTTTCTTTGCCAATGCGATGGCTGAACTTACGATCATCCCCCCAAGAGAAGAACCCTGGCTTTTCACCTTCTTTGTAATATTCGATTGGTAAACCATAAATACTATTAAAGCCTTGAATAGTAGATTGTCCTCTACCATCAGGATAAACAGTGGCTTCTAATTTAAGCTCTATTTGATCGCCAGGTTTTAAACCAAGCTCTGCTAACAAAATGTGATTATTTATTTCGGCCTGCCAACCCGTTCGAGCAGGTTGCAACGCCCACATACTTTTAAGGAAAATAACCGAATCTAATGGAATTTCAGTAAAGTGCTTATACTTGCTGTATCTTGCTAGCCTTGTGTCATAATCAGTTAGTAATGATGCAGCGTAATAATTTAGCATCCCCTTATCAGGAGGAAGCATTCGCCAACTAACTTTTGTGTCAACACCTTCTTTTACTGCAGCTACGGGAGCCGTTAAGCCCATTGAGACTGTTTTAGCGTGTTCATTTGCAATGACTTTTGTATAAGGCTTGTAAAGTACGTTGTATACATCAAGAAGTGCTAAATCAGGGCGATTTCGCCATTGTTCTGCTCGCACACTTGTTGAACCATCATTAATAAAAGCTGCCTTACCCCACGGGCAGGCATGCAACCAAGCTTCAACCTCTGACTCACTGAAATAATAAATAAGCCCTGCTGCAATAAGAATGATCACTAAGCCTGCTATACCAAAAACGGCAATTAAGGCAGATGCCCCTTTAGTGACAATAGCAATGCCCGAGGCTGCGGTCATACTTAAAAAACCTAACGCCATAATAGAGTTAGCCGTAGCTAGACCTACATTACCCTTGTTATATTCATTAACAGCATCTCTTACAGCCACATAGGTACTAATCGCACCTGCAAGCAATGTCGCTGCATTGGCGGCGTAAAACAATATTACTTTCGCGGTAATTACACTGACTCTTCCTCTGAGTATTTTTTTAGTAAACTCACTAGCTGGCACTTTGTTTTTGGAGAAAAGTTTTAACTGCTCAGAGCTTGGCATACCATAACGACGCTCAACAAGGTCTTTACCTATATTCACCATCACATCAAGTAAATCTAATACTGCCGATGCTTTATCCATGGCACTAATGCCATCACCCGTTATTACGGTATAAAAGTTAATGGCCTCTAAGCCAGAAACAAACGGCAATACACCAATACTGGCTGAGCCTACTTTACCCTGTTGCTGTTTACCAAATGCTGTTTGTGCGTATTTTTTGAGAGACTTATTATGATCTTTATAACCAGCTAAATCCCAATCAGTTTTAAGTAGTTTATTTTCAACATCATCTAAAGCACCTTCTAATTTTTTCTCTGCTTCTTCTAAAGCTGTTAGCTTACTTCTATCAAGCGCCACCATTTTTTTTATTACTTTTTTTCTGGCGCTGTTTGCTTGGTAATATTGCTTAGTAACCATAGCCTCAAGTTCATTTAAAGCGCCATCTAAACTGGTAATAAGGTCTAACCGAGCGGGTATGGTTACTTTATCGTTAACTTTAAGTTTAACGATTGGGCGCGTTCCACCATTACCAGGGTAACTGCCTTGGCTTAATGCTTCATCTATGCCTTCGGTTATTTTATTAAACTCTAAAATGCGTTGCTCAGCTCGCTTTGCACGGCTGTCAAAATTAAGCGGCACAACTGAATCGGGCAAGTTGCCTTGATAATAGTCGTTTACATCAATATCTATCTCAACAAGCAAGTCGTCTGAGATCATATGCGCTAAATGCATTATTTTTTGATACGGGTTGTACGACATCGCAACTGACTTAATACGTGCCTCACTATTAAGCATGTCTAGCCCAACACTTTTCAGGGTTGATAAATGCGCGCGGGTAACACTACTTTTTGTTTTTGCTTGTTTTAGCAATGTTTTGTAATGTTCTAATTCTTTATTTTTTTGTTTTAGTTGCCTGTTTAATTGCTCGGTGATGTCATCGCCATCAACCCCTTGATTACGCGCTTCTTGAATTAGCTCATTACGTGATTTTTCAGAACTTTTAATTTCATTTTGTTTATTTTCTATCTGTACTTCTAAATTCTTTATTTGCCGCTGAACCTTATTACTTTCTTGCTGTAAGCTCGATTGCTTTTGCATGCGAGCAGTAAACACATCTTTAATAGTTCCGCTACCTTGAGACATTGAATATGTAGCAGAGGGGACTTCCATAATAATATTAAAAAAGCCCCATACAGCTTGACTGCTTCGCCTAAATACTTGCGTTAAATCACCTTCAATATAGCCATCTAGCCCATCGTCGTTGCTCTCAAGGGCATAAAACTCATCCATATCAAAATCGATATTTTTAGGGTCGTCAGGGTCTCTAAAATTTAAGTAGTCGGTTAAGCCTGGGTTACTGCACTTTTCGTCAGGAAAAAGTAACTTGTGTAATTTTAATAAGTTTTCACGATTACTAGTATCTTCAGGGTGGGTACCTAACACTTTTAAAATGATATGCTGGCCTAAGTCATTACTGTCTATTTGCTTAAGCTTTTGTGCGTCTTTTTCATACACTACACTTGAACGAAGCAAGTCTGCCGTTAAATCTTTAAGTGGGGCTAATACATCGCACATTAGTTGATACATATCGAGCCTTCGATTGCCCGTGTGATATGCATAATCCCTTGTACATTGATAAAAACTAGAGGCGCTATCTTCGTCCTCTATTATATCTTTTACATTGGCTCTTAATTCATTGATATATTCGCCTAACTCGAACACTTTTGCTGTAGCTAAAAATTTTCTGAAAGCAGTTTTATCAAATTTGTTATCTACCCATTTTTTATAATCAGCAGCGATATCTTGCTCTTGTTCAGAAACACTGTCTTCACCAAAAGTTGCTAACTTATCTGAAACAGACTGTGGAAAAGCAAAAAAGGTTTGTTGAACAAACGATGCTAATTCAAGCTGCCCCCTTTGTTCTTTTGTGAGTTCAGCTACACTCGTCACCATTTGTCCATTTGCAACTTGTTCTATTGGCAGTGAACTAATAACTGAACGCGTTAATGTAATATCCGCTGCAGCTTGGCGAACTTTGCCTATCTGGTCAGGAATAACTGGACAATACACACCCGCTTGATTAACAACATCAAGCACAACATGCTTAGGTAGCTTGGCGCTATTATAACCTTGTTCAAAATCGCCGAGTTTATCTAATGTGAAAAGCCTATCACCTCGTAATATTTGCGCATCACTATTATTATCACCGGGTTTTACTGGCTCGCCATAATTTAATCTTGGATCTTCAGGGTTAAGGCCACCAAAAAGCTCTATTTGCTTCCAAGACCATTGCACTTCTGAATAAGCTACTTGGACCTCACAGGTTTGCCCATTAAGTTTATAAGGCACAATAACTGTTTTGAGTTCTTCGCCCGTTGCATCTCTGTAACCTTTATTTTGCTTCCACGTCATGATGCCTTTTTGCCACGCAAGATTAACATCATTAAAACGTGTCACGTTTTGCTCAGTTGTAACCTTGAGTTCACGCCATAAATGACCATCAACAAAAATGTATAAGTAACCATCTCTAAGATTCGTTTTATGATTATCTATTTCATCAGCAGGATGTGCATACCTAATGGGGAATATATGAACCAGTTCAATATCAGCTGTATTATCACTTTCTTCTTTTGCATCCACTTTATACAAAGGAATTTTGTAAAAACCTTTTTGACTTCTATCAACTGACTCATCTTTAACCATCAGTGATACATTTTTCGTACCATCTGATTGGCGTTCAAAAATAAGTTCTCTGTGGGCATTTTTTATATTGATTTTGTCTGCGACACTTAAATCACTCATTGGATATTTACCCCATCTTCGTCTAGCTTTTCTGCTCCAGATAATTTAACTATGATCTTCTTCCCTGCATTTTCAGCTTGCAAACTATCCCTAACTTGTACTCTTAGCCCCCTTGGTGCAGGGCCGCCAGACTGCATAAGAGGCATGGGTGGGGTATTTTTATTATTTGATATCATCGGGTCGCCTTGGCGAGCCGCTGGTTTTCCTTCAATCATTACGTTAAATGACCCCATGATAAATTCGGCTTTACCGTCGTTCGTTCCGCTAACAATTCCTTTTTTATTACCTGGAGAGTCACCCGAGCTTTGAGAAAAGTAACTTTTTACATTAGCAGCTCCTTGACCATTCACTTTGACTGAACTTGCAACAGAGGTAACATCACTTGATTGGGCTTTATTGCCGTAGGGAATAGGCACAACGCTGGTGCCAATTGTGGTTAAACACACATCGATTGTTGTTAACTTACCACCGCTATCTTGATGCACAGCGGTACGGCCATTAATAAGTACATTTTGCCCTGAGACTGTTGCGGTTTGCGGTGCCTCTGATTCTGTATCTTTAACTAATTGCTGCTCTGTACCTGCTTGCCAACCTAAATGATTCGACACTAAATCTAAAAAGGCACGAGGGTTATCGATTGGTTTGTTAACGTCCATATTAGTCTGCGGTTCGTTCCACGGCAAAATTGGCTGGTTTTTCTCGTTATCCCATTGTGGTGGCGGAATAATGTAATCAGGAATAAACCGATTAACCAGTTCACCAAGTGTATGCTCTCGGTACTTAGGTCTGGCAATTTCATCTAAAAAAGCAGATTCGCCTTCAGAGCGGTCTGAAAAAATGGCAATACCATTGGCTTTGCCGAGTGCACCGTTGCTGCGTGCACTATTGGTTAGACCAAGTAATGTCGGGTTATTATGGCGCCATGTAACACTGCCGCCGCTTCGTACGTCAGCAGTGAGTGCGTCTATGTCGTATTGTACGCTGCCTGATTCTTTGCCAGCCATGGCATTTATATATGACATTCGCTTTCACTCCTTGAAATCTTAAATAGCTGTTCATTTGGCTGATTGAACACCACAAAAACGTGTTCAGTGTCAGCCATCAGCGGGTTATGCAAATAGCTTCCAGCTAATGCAAATGCAGCAGATTGGTTTGCCACACCTTGATAACCTAGTACGGTATTTAGTTCGGCAAACTCTATTAGTTCGTCATCATTTTTATAGTGCTTTTGGGTATAACTAAACCACTGTTTTTGCCATTCATACGACTGCATGCCAGCAAAAATAAAGGAGTCACTAACCTGTATGTTTGCGCTTTTAAGCTGAGTAGGCATTGACTCATCAAAAGTCGTGGCTTTTAAACAACCGTGTCTGTGTACCAACAATGCATAGCCACCTTCGCCATTAATTACGCCGCTAGGGCCATTTACAACTTGTACTGTGTGTTGTTTGGCTTGCTCAGACACGTATTCAAAATCATTACACGAATCAACGGCAACTACGAGGGTATCGAGGTCGGTTGCTTCGAGCTGCCAATCGCTTACCTGTTCAAAGGCAGGTGTTTGCTCAGGCATTGCGTCAGTCAATAATTCACTTAATGTGTCATCATCAATCAGCGGCTCGCCATTACTGTCGTGCGGTAATATAAACTGAACTTTATTGACCCTAAATGAACAACAAAGTTTTTTTAACTCAATATTTTCAATAATATGAGACAAAATTAGCAAGCAACGAGTTTGCCTATCAAACCCAGCAAGCTCAGTCAGTTCTACAAATACATAAGGGGCATCTAAACTAATATCGCAGCGGATCAGCGCTTTGCTTGGCTTTGAATATAACATTTGGTTTGCCACTGAAGTATAAAAGCTTTCGGTATAGCACCCCGCGGCATTAACATGATAAAGAGTATCAAACTGCATCTTTACCTCCTTGCTCAGCAACGATTATATTGCTGCTACTTGCTACGTTATCGCTGTTGATATGCCCGCGCCATAACAGCGAAAAGCACTGTGCGTCCGAATCAATCACTAAGGTATCGCAGTGCATGTCGATATCATGCCTCGTTAACGTATTAGCCACTTGCACTATTGGCTTAAGCACAGGAAGCTCTACAGTTTGTTGCTGACCATATTCTTGTAATGGATATAATCCGCTTAACGAAAACGCCCAGCCTTTTGTAAACACTTGCTTTGTTTGTTGATCTGCTGGGGCTGTGTTGTAAAAGTTGCTAGCCAATGACGTTTTGAACGGGTACTTACCAGCCATAAGCGCTTGTTCGTCAATCTCTGCCATTAACTCTATACGCGGTGACCAATGACTCGGAATTGCCGAAAAGCCAGCAACGCTTACTTGATGGCTTGGTTTTCTTAATACCTCGTTGGCATACTCTATCGCAGGTAAAAGCTGCCCTACTGCGTGCTTGTTTTTCAGTTTAAAGCCAACACCTATAGGATTTTCGAGGCTATAATCACTTTGATCATGATGTGCTTTACCCCCAAACGCACGGCTATAGCAAACAGCTGTTGGCGTAATTGGGCTAGGATCTGTTGCGACAGGGCCAAGCAGTGAACGGCGCCATTTACGTTCGCCAGTAAGGCGTAACCGCTTTTTAATTATTGGTGTGTCGTTTGCAACTAAACCTAGCTCAACCTCAATAACACGCGCAGTTTTGCCCTTTGGCGGGTACGCAGTAAAGTTGCCATACACTTCGAAACCTTGCTTAAATGCCACTTGTTCATTCACTGCCACCAGCGGCTCGCTAGTCGGATCACCGCTATATTCGTCGGCCATGACGATTTCAACACACGGTTCCATTAAGCTAGTATTGCCTTTTTCATCAAACTCAAAGCTCTGTTTTACCAAAACAACATGAGATGCAGTGCCATCTGCTTGCCAACCTTCAAACACGCTTGCTTGCCAAGGAGTAAAGTTATGCAGCATGTTGTGCTCCTGCTATTAACTTTTGCCACTGAACTGCTGTTTGCTGAGTATGATAAAGACCACAGGCCAGTGTTAATTCAAACTGAGGGGCAAATACTCGCTGTACAATCTCGCCTGCCAATTCTGCTAAGCCTTGCTCTGGCTGCGCTTTTGTAAAACTCACGCCTTTTAAAACACACTCTCCTTTGCTTAAAGCCAGTGCTTGCCTAACATGCTCTGCATCATGCAAGTTTATACCGGCTTGCACATGATGCTGATTTTGCGCACTTACCAGTGTTAAGGCTTCAGCCTTTGCAAGTGGTCTATCTGTTAACGTTAGCCAAGCCTGATAAGCTGCTTGCTGTGTTTGCGCAACGCCCATAAGCTCTATCACCAATACCAGCGCTGATTTATACACAAAGTGGCTTAATACGGTTTGGCAAAATTCTGGGTGCGCTTTACAAAATAAAGCGCACGGCTCATGCCAGCGACTATCGTCAACCAGCCCCGCTAATTGTAATAACTGCGCTTTTTGTGAAGGCTCACTGCTACTCGAAAACACTTTAAATACTTTATCACTAAGGCTGTTATCACCTTGGCAATAGCAATTGACTAAAGCGGCATACACCAAAGTAAAATCAGCATGAGCGAGGGCTTGTTGTAACTCGGCATCATTTAAAGGCTGCGAAAACAAAATAGTTTTAAGCTGCTGCGGTAATGACTCTTTACCCTCTAGCACTGTGGCTCTGAGTGCTTTTTGTTCTGGGATAGTCCAATACCTAAGTTGCTGCGATAACAAAGTATAAACAGGTAGAGCTTGCTGCTTTTTAAGCGCTAAAAAATAATCACTGTTGTCTTGTTCTGGTGCAGCCATTAAACGTGTTGCACAAAGGGCAAAAATGGCGTGCTGGTCGCTCGCTAACGCGATCTCACAAAAATCATCACAACTAAGTTCAGCAAGGTCATTAAAGCTGTTCCCATTGAAGTAGTCGCACGGTGACTGCTGCTTAAGCGATGCCAGCACATAAAGATGATTAAGCACTTGATGCTCTAACACTTTTTGCCTTGCAAGACTATACGCCCCTGACGCAAGGAGCTTTTCACGGTGCGCCATTAAGGTAGTAACACGCTGTTGATGCTGTTTTAACTTAGAAACCGCTGCAAACATATTAATTAAGCCTAATCGGCCAACCTGCCAAAGTAAGGTCTTGTTGGCTATTTGCAGTAATATCTTCGCCTTCAAGCACGATAGTGCCATCGGCAAATACTTCGATGCTGCCCTTGGCGGTTTGCAAGCTAACGCTTTGCTCTGCGGCAATAATAATATGCCCTGCTTCGTTGCTAATGTGAGCCGCCGGAGATTGTTCAGGTGCGGCTAAAAGTGCCGTTACAATCACACCTTGCTCACTGTGTAGCACCACAACTTGGCTACCTATTTTGCAACACGATACATGGGCAGCTTGTAAAGCAACATCGTAACGAATGTGATTAATAACCACGCTCAAAGCTTTACCCAAAGGTGACACTTCACTGACCTCTGCGAGGCTTTGTTGCTGATCAAATAACTGAGTTACTGTGGCTGTCATTTTCAGTCCTTGAAATTAGTTATTACTTATTGCATTGCCTTTAATAGCAATGTTTCTAGCCGATAGAGTGATATTGGTGGCATCGATAGTTAAATTACCCGCGGCATCAATCTCTACACTTGCACCACCTTGGCTGAGCTGGATCGAACCTCGACCTTCGCCTTTAATAGTGATATTTGCTCCGCTTGAGAGGTTCAAATCACCATTTGGCGCTTGAAATTCAAGGTTGCCATCGACCGAGTAGACACTAAAATCTTGCTCACTTTGCAAGTTAAGCTCTTGCGCTGCTTTCAGTTCGCTACTGCCATCAGTCGCTTCAATACGGGTATCGGCATCAGACTTTAATGTTAAATCAGCCGCAGCTGTTACCTTAATATCACCCTCACGTGTTTGAACTTGTAGGGTGTTCTCTACACGATTAGTAAAGTCGTTGGCAGCAGTAAAAATGGCGTCATTCTCAGCAACAAACTGAAGGTTCTCTTTGGCTGAAATTTTGACGTCACCTTCCACTGATTTAAGTGTTGCTTGATGGGCATTCTCGGTTGCATCTAACAACAATTGGTTTTTATTTTCTTTATTAGCAAGGCTAATTTTTTCTTCACCGCTTTTGTCATCCATGATCAAGCTATGCCCAGCACGAGTGACAAGCTTATTCTCTGTCGGATTTTGGCTGGTAACCGGGTTCGGGCTGCTCTGATTATAAAGCGCGCCTAAAATAATTGGCCTATCTAAGTCGCCATTTTCACCGGTTACTAACACTTCGGTGCCCGTCGTTAACGGAAAATGCATACCATGACCACTGCCACCATACTGCTGTAGTAAGCGCGTTGGACGGCTTTCTTGGCCTTCTCCGTCTTGGTTAAACGGTAAGCGCACTAAGTAATTGCCATCGTCGTCAACCTCTTGCTCAATGGTGGCATTAAATGTTGCAAATACACGACGAGCAGGAGACAGCTCTGCTCTAAACTCAACGGATGCAGGCAATAAATAAGCTTGGTTTTTATAGGTTAACCCCTTAACTTGCGAGCCATACTCTACTGCTGCAGATTGACTGCCTTTGTGATCAACACGCGTAATTAAATACAGCCCTTTATGATCAGGGTGGTCATACACTGTCAACAACATACCGGGCCTTAAGGCACGGCAATCAGTATCAATAATTAATTGTTCACGCTGACAATCAAAGGCTTGTTGACGTACTTTAGCCAGCGAATTACCTATATTGGCGTTAGGAAAGTTATCTGCATAATGACTATCATCACCAAACCCTGGGTAACTGGTATTATTTGCGGTCGACACATTTAAGTTACCTTGGGCTTTGTAGTTGTAATCATTAAGCGACACACTTTGTGGATGCAGCTGTGCTTTACGGCTTATTGCAAAAATGGTTTCGCTATTTCGAACTTGCCCTGATGGCGGCACATAGCTCAGGCTTACATCATCACATAAGGACGAAAAGTCTTTACTGCTATTACATACTTTGAAGGTGCAATCCCCCCCTGTTTGCTCTACAAAACCATACACAAAGCCATACTTACGCATCAAACGCGTAACAAACTCATAGTCTGTTTCGTTGTATTGAACCGTCATTTCAAGGGTTGGGCTCGACGCTTGAATACTAAACTTTTGCATTGGAAAACCAGCTTTAGTAAATACGCTTTTTACTATGGCTGCTGGATCCATCATGGTGAAAACACGGTTAGAGTGTTGGTGCTTCAACAAGGTTAAATAAGAACTCATGGTCAGCGTATAGTGATAACCCTGATGGCTTTGCCCATGAGCAGTAAAAGCACTGATGATCCCAGAAATCGTGCGGTCGCTCATTGACCACACTAAATTGAGCTTGGCATCTTTACCTAACAGCATCTCGGCACTGAGGTGCTCTTGACTTAACACTTGAATAGAAAAAGCAAAGTCTTCACATAGGCTGTCATTGCTTGATTCAAAATCGGTCACCGAAACCATGCCATCCGGTAACCCTTGCACGCTGACACTAAAATGACTGGTGTTGGCTTTTAGTTCATTAAGGCTATCCATGAATCCCATTGTTCAAATCCTTTATGCTTGGTCCGCAAAGGTTGCGGTAATTTCATCATTCTCATCAACAGCTAGAGTGAGAATATCTGGCATGTCATCCTCTGCCATAAACTCTAAAATTGATTTAGCAATGCCTGGCAATATTTGCTGCTCTATCACCGCATTTACCATGCGCGCACCACTGTCTGATAACTGGCACTGTTCGGTCAGTTTATTAAGTACGGTTTCATCAACACGTAGCTGCATTTTGTGATTATTCGCTAAACGCTTGGCAATACCGTCTAGTTTCAAACTAACAATAGATTGCAGTGCCTCTTTATCGAGCGCTAAATAAGGAATAACTTGCATACGCGCTAACAGTGCCGGGGCAAAAAATTGCAGTAACTGTGGCTTAATTAGCTCTGTTAGAGCTGTAATTGAAGGAACTTGCCATGGGCTGCCGTCTTCATTCAAAGGGGCTTGTTCATTATTCAATGCTGCATTGATTTGGTCTTGATTTTCAATGTCGGCATGTTCATCGTCAGTCGGTTCAGTTAAATCAATGACATTAGGTGGCGTGCAAGCATCAATAAGCTCTGCAGATCCTAAGTTTGAGGTCATGATGATCACGGTATTTTTAAAATCGATTTCGCGACCTTCGCCATCGCGCATACTGCCACGCTCAAAAACTTGGTAGAACATGTTTAGTACGTCTTTATGCGCTTTTTCTACTTCATCGAGTAAAATTACCGAGTACGGACGCTGCCTTACAGCTTCTGTTAATACCCCGCCTTCGCCATAGCCAACGTATCCCGGTGGCGAACCCTTAAGCTGCGATACTGTATGCGCTTCTTGATACTCGCTCATGTTTATGGTGGTTAAAAACTTTTCACCACCAAATAGTTGCTTAGCTAAACATCGTGCTGTTTCGGTTTTACCCACCCCAGAAGGGCCAGCTAATAAAAACACGCCAAGCGGTCCATACTCATTGCTTATACCTGCCTTACTTACACGCAATGTTTGGGCAATTTTCGCAATGCCTGACTGCTGACCGATCACTTCTTGGCTTATGGCTTTTTCAAGGGTAATCAAATTGCTTATTTGGTCTTTCACCATCGCGCCAACAGGTACGCCTGTCCACTGCGAAATAATTTGCGCGACGGCATCGGCATCAACTTCACTGTAAAGGCCATTATCTTGGGTGTTCTGCTCTTTTAGTGTTTGTCGTAAGTTAAGTAACACAGAGCTATCTAATTCATTTTGCGAATTAGCTTGCTTAAACTCATTGATTTGGCCTAATGTCGAAATTTGTGACTCACGCGCACTCGTCAATGTTGCTAAGTTACTCTGCGCTGCATTTAGTTCTTGTTGTAGGTGCAGCAATTTATCCATATCAACCGCCAAACCTTGCTCGCTTTCTGCTGCAATGCTTTGGATACGTGTTTCAAGGTAATTAATGTGCTCACGCTCAGCTTCAATGGCTGCAGGATCGGTCGCAAACGACATTCGAACTCTTGCCGCAGCGGTATCTAGCACATCAATGGCTTTATCTGGTAGTTGACGACCCGTGATATAACGTGACGACAAGACCACTGCAGCTTCTATAGCATCATCAGTAATTTGAATGTTGTGATGTTGTTGATACTTATCTTTCAAACCCGCTAACATTAGCTGAGCTGCTTGCTCCGTTGGCTCATCTACTTTAATAAGTTGAAAACGGCGCTCAAGTGCAGCATCTCGCTCAAAGTATTTTTTGTATTCACTCCAAGTGGTTGCAGCGACTGTGCGTAACTCACCTCGGGCAAGCGCAGGCTTGAGCAAGTTAGCCGCATCACTCATACCAGCATCGCCACCAGCACCAATTAATGTGTGGGCTTCATCAATAAACATGATGATAGGGGTGGTTGAGTTTTTTACTTCATCGATCACTGTTTTTAAACGGCGTTCAAATTCACCTTTAACCCCTGCACCTGCTTGCAATAGGCCCATATCTAACACCAGTAATCGTACACCTTTAAGATCATCAGGAACCTGACCATCAACAATACGCTGAGCAAATCCTTCAACTACCGCAGTTTTACCTACCCCTGGCTCACCCACTAAAATTGGATTGTTTTTACGACGACGGCAAAGTACATCAACCATCATGCGAATTTCGTCATTGCGCCCAAGCACTGGGTCAATTTTGCCTTGTTTCGCTTTCTCGGTAAGGTCTTCACAATACTCATCAAGGGCACCACCTTGACCACTTTGCTGATCAGCAGCAGTATGCTGAGCACTTTGTTTTGCCTGTGGATTTAATCGCTCACTTGAGTTTTGGCAAAGCTTATCGAGGTTTTCAGCCATAAAACGGGCGTCAATTTTTTCAAGTAACGCAGGCAATTGCAGTACAGGGCTGTATGGCAATAACTCAGTTAAGGCATCAATCAACGCAGCGCCGGTGATCCAGTCACTTTTGTGCTGTACATTTGCACTTAACCAAGCTCGCTCAAGCCACTCATAAAGTCGACGAGAAAAAACCGGCTTACTCTGGTTACCCGCAGGTTGGCGGTTTAAAAAGTCGAGCAGCTCATGCCACACTGCGTCTTGATTAATATTAAAAAAGTGAAAAATATGCTCTAAATCGCCGTTACTACCTTCTTCCATCAACTTAATTAATAAATGTTCAGGTAACACTTCATAGTGACTACGACTGCTTGCAAACCCTGCCGCTGACTCAAGTGCTGTTGCAGTATGGCCATTTAGTTTGTCGATAAGCTGCTTTATGCCTTTTGCATCCATGTTGTTTTCCTTAAATCCTGATTACTTTTAATGTTGATATTGTTGATGTGTGTAACTGTGCACGCTGATATTTGCTTCAGCGCAGCCTAAATAAGAGTTGTGACCGAGTAGCAAATCGTTTTGCCCTAAGGCTTGCTCTGTTACTGCTTGATTAGCCACCTTAATTTGACAAATCCATTGCACATTACTAGGTAAATGAGTGCTTAACATGGCAGCCATTTTCTTGCCTTGTGAGTGCTGAGGATTAAGCGCGATCGCGGTGTCAGAATCCACAGGACCAATCACTATGGTCAGTACGCTACCACTAACTAATACGCGCTCACCAAGAACCGCTGACTCGCCTAACACCATCTGTTGATCTTGACCAAATGAACTTGGCGAGTCGATTTGTTGCCAATTTGCACGAGTGTCATCCACAGTCAGTTGCTCAACCTCTAGTGAGTGGCGAAGTAATTGCGCTAAACCCGCAGCGCTGGTTTGTTTTAAACTGGCGATACCACACTGAACTTTTTGCTCAGTTTTGGTTGATAAGATGGCTTCGATTAAATGATCGAATTGCTCTGCACCACGGCCTTCAACATTGATGTGCGACTTTTTCCATGCTTGAAACAATTGGCAATAAAGCACATGATTAAACATGTCTAAAAACTGCCTTACTCGGCCCCCACTTTCTTGATCACTTGCCGCCTGCTCGAGTAAATAATGTGGCATAGGTGCATCTACACCATACAAGCCTAAAAATGATGTCGATAAGCTTAATCGGCCACGACCAAGGTTATCTAATTCGCAGCTACGTACATCAGTGGCAGGAAAGCCAAGCTCTTTATAAGGCTTAAAGATAACTCGCTCGCTAATCCCTTTTTCAAGTTCTAAAGGGGTTGCCCAATGTTTTTCAATTAGGCTCATCGCCTTAAACAAATTAAACTGCCAAGGAGCTGCAATCAGCTTTTCTATTGGTTCAGGTAACTTTGCCCAAACAGGGTGATTTATTGACTCGTGCATATTCATAACTGATAACTCTTGCCCGGTTCAATTTCCCAGCAGTGGGTTTTATAACTCGGAATCGCATTGACTCGGGTCTGCACGCTCTCGTTAATTGGCGCATACATTAAAAAGAATTGATGCAGCATATTGCAAAAATGATATAAGTCGGCATCACAAACAAATTTGCTTTCATCAATATCAATCAGTACATCAACACCTTTAATAAAAATACCACGCTTAATTTGACTAATCGGTGTTGCGGTAATTTTTTGAATGCTATCAATACGTAATCGGTTTTCAGCTTTTTGTGACCAATCAAATAATACCAGCAAGCGTTTTAATTCGGTGACTTGTGTAATCTGTGAAAACTTCACATTTAATAGGCTTATCAACTGCCAATGCTTTGGTTGTTCAGGGCATGGCAAATAGTTAGTCGGGCGAATTACATTTTCTACATTGGCAATGCTTGGCATATCTGGGCCGCCAATGTTTAAATCGCCCTCTTGGAGTAACTGCCTTGGCCAACCAGCATTAAAAACGGTTAAATCAACCGATAAGGTTTCTTTTTCTTCTTCAAGGTTAAATGGCAGCTGTAAATAGTGGCACGGCGCAGCCCCGCCTACATCTTTCGTTAAAACGGTAAACAGTTTCTTTTCGTCTTCAAACACGCTTTGATATCTGGGGGTATAATCATACGATTTGCCACTTAACGAGTTGCGCCCTTTAACCTCATTAACGGTGTAACTGAAGATATGATCTGTTCTGTTTTGATCAGCGGTGATCATGTAATCAGTGCGGTTTGACTCTATGCGTATTGGCTCTGCAGGTTGTGCAAACAAATTAATAGCTGGCACGCAATTGAGTAAAATATTATCGCGGCTTAATTGATGACCCGGTGGTAATTTACTACTGCCTCTAAACACTAGCTCAAATCGATCGATATGCTCAGGTAAGGTCAGATCTTTTAAACCATCAAAGCGCATAAAGTAAAAACGGTCTTTCGCGTTAAAGTAGTCTAACAGCAGCGCATAGCCCGGATGGCTTTGTTCTGCATGCGGTAATAAAGCGCCATCTATATCTAAATAAGTAGCACTACAACCTTTTACTTTTAACTTTTTATTATGTTCAAAATGCGAGGGGCCAAAATCAAGCTCAGTATACTGCTCTGCTGTTTTTAAAAGCTTAAACAAAGAACTACATAAAGGCGTGTCACCACGTAAGTAAAACTGTAAATTTGCAAGGTCATAATTTTTGCGCTCACCTTGGCAAACAAAACGTAGGCCAATACGTAGCTCAGATCCTAAATGCGACTCTTGATAACGCACATGCTCAACATCAAGAGGACTAACTTGTAGGTCGTGCGTTGTTGTAAAGGTGATATGTTTTTTATCAACCACTGACTTATCAGCGCTTAGCGTCAGCCCTTTTTCAATAAGATGTGATTTTTGCATTGCTAGCTTAGGGCTAAACTTTACAACCGTGCTTGATGGGTAATAGCTCAATAATATAGGGCATAGCTGACGCAGCACTTGCTCTGATACCTCAGGAACAGACTCATCTAAACGCTTTTGCGTATGCGCAGTTAAATAGGCAACACCTTCTAGTAGTCGTTCAATATGGGGGTCACGATCTTTTAGCGCATCGATATTTAACATGCCTGCGTGCTCAGGGTAATGCTGAGCAAACTGTTTGCCGGCTTGGGTTAATAAGCGCATTTGTGCATCAAAATACTGTTGCATTGAACTATCCTTTTACGCTGAATTAATCAAACTGCTTGGCATGCTCTGCCACATCGGCTTTACCACCCGACTCAAATCGGGTGTTAAGTTTGATACATTGTCCTGAGGTTAAAAATGCTTGTATATCAAGCCTAATCACGCAATTTTCTTCACGAATTTCCATTGGAATGACATTGGCATAGCGAACTCGTGGCTCGTATTTTTCTATCAATTTTTTAACTTCAAACGCCAAGGTGTGCTGTGAATACGGAAGGCCCTCGTAGATATCTTCGACATCAGGCAACCCATAATCGGCCAAATGTTTTAACACGCCACGACGCGCATTAAGTAATTCATTTAGATGTTTGCAGACACTGTTTTGCTCATCAGTTTGAAAACCTTGATGACCATTTCGTGTGACTGGTTGAGTTAAAAAATCGAATAACGCCATAAACTTACCTCTAAGAAAAGGATATGCTTTCGCATATCCTTTAATTTTGCTGACTTATCGACCTTCAGTCCAAGAGTCAGAGAACTCGATGTTGCCATCAAGGTAAGTCCACGTAATGCGCTTATAACGTAGGCTAACTGTTTCAAGGTGCGGGTAACGCTCCTTGTCTAAGTCTTTTACGTTATGCATTGTTGGTAGAATTGAGGTGATTTTTACATCTTCCAACTTGTGGCAGAAATATTCACGCTCGGTCCCTGTGTCATCAATACGGTACCATTTAAGCTCAAGTTGCTTAAGTGTTTGACCGTTTGAGCACGCTTTGTACAGGTAAGGTGTTGCTGCATCAACCGCTTTTGTAATAACAAAAGGTTCGTGCTTACGAGTACCTGTTAATTCGCCAGTGTCGTTATCTGTAGGAATGCGAAGTTCATGATCAAAGTGTAGGATCTCAATTGAACCTTCACGCTCTGCAACAGTTACAGAACCTTTGATGTCATTACCTTGGTCATCCTTTAACCACATATACGCTGGAATTGCCATTTCATTATTCTCCTTTTAGAATGAATTGTTTCCTGTTTAATGGCATAGGCATAAACAACCTTGTTTATGCCCCCCAAAAAGCCCGATGCTTCATGCCACTGGGGAACATGTCCCAAGTTGGCTGCAACCAACTTGGGGCCATTCTTTTACACCTAATCAACATATAGAATGAAAAATAGGTTAACTTTTCATTTTAATCGACCAAGTTACTGAGCATCACATCTAAAAATTGACGAGAAACTTGCCCAGAAATTGATACAACTTCTTCATTTTTGAACACGTAAACTGTTAATGAATCTATGTCTTCTATGAAAAATAAATTCACGCTAGCTTGTTCTACAAATGAAAACTTCGCATCAGATGAAATTGAAAAAACACGCTCAAAAGTCTCAAGTTGCTTAGCTGTTAATTCATGTGCACTTACTTGTCTAAATAAATCTGAGTTTTTTAATCCAAGTTTTTTGGCAAGTCCACCACTTACATTACTCTCAGGTAGATAAGTAATACCAACTTCCATGCATTCATCTTGCTGATTAACAAATAAAGTCATAGCTGCCATTGTCAAATTATGAACTTCAACGGAACAAATACTCTCTTTCGGTATTTCAAGGTTTAAACTAGCGAAGTTAATTTTAAACATTGAATTACTTTTGCCTTGTGCCGAAGTACAAAACACAACTAACGTGCAAACGAAAATTAAATTACTTAATAATCTCATAGACCCATGCCTGCCATTTGGATTTTGCGGTCCCATATTTGAATAACTCTTTTAGCGCAAGTTAAAGATGATTCATCTTTTAACTGATTTAAAACACTATTTGCAAAATTACGAACAACCCAAGAAATGCTAGCTTTTGCATTTGGTGGCTCAGGAACCCACGAAAGTGCTTTTGAGCACTTCTTAGTTTCCGAAATCATAACCCCAAATACAGCTGCTACATTTTCGTTAACTTGGCCATTAAACTTCTTATTTACACCTGCCCCTTTATAAAAGGCATTGATAGCCGCACGGACTCTTTCGTCATCCATTTTAATACTCCTTTACACGAAGCTAAGCATGCAAAACTTAATCAGTAAGCATGCCTAACTAAGTTTATTATCCCTACTCACCAAATTGACGTCTTTACACAGCCTGCTTAAATCCGTTTCATCGGCGGCTTGGCAGTTCATTTTTCGCCAGGCATTTGCCCAACAAGGGCAAGGCGAACATCAATACCTTCAACTTGGAAGTGCGGCACAATGTAAGTGCTCACGCGGTAATAACCTGGGTTACCTGGGATCTCAGATACCGTTACTTTTGCGTCTTTGAGCGGGTGTGTTGCAATTAACGACTCATCTGGGTTATTCATCTTCGTTACCAACGCACCTAGCCAATCGTTTAACTGCTGCTCTAGCTCATGACGAGGTTTGCTCGAACCAATATTTTCACGCTGCAATACTTTTAAGTAGTGAGCAATACGAGATACTAAGAAGATATAAGGTAAACGCGAGTTAATACGGGCGTTTGCAGTTGCTTCAGCTGTTTCAAGTACTTGCGGCTTCTGGGCACTATTTGCCGAGAAGAAACACGCAAAGTCAGAGTTTTTGTAATAGCTAAGAGGAATAAAGCCTTGGTTAGCAAACTCAAGCTCTTTGGTCTCTGAGATAAGCACTTCTGTAGGGATTTTAGTTTCAGAGCCTTTACCTGCTTCAAATGAGTGCAATGGTAGATTTTCAACTTTACCACCTGATTGCGGGCCACGAATATTCACAGACCAGCCATTATCATGGAAGCTACGAATAATGTTGGCAGCAAATGCAAATGTTGCATTACCCCATAAATAGCGCTCGTGGTGCTGACTGTTCACATCTTCTTGGTAGTTAAAGTTACGAATTGGGTTTGTTTCACCATACGGTAAACGTAGTAAGAAACGAGGGAAAGCAAGACCAATATAACGAGAGTCTTCTGACTCGCGGAAGTTTTTCCAGCGTAAGAATTCAGCACGCTCCATATAAGAGCCAATATCTTGAATTTTAGATACTTCGTCTAATGACTCTTTTAAGAAAAACTTAGGACCTACGCTGCCCATAAATGGACAATGCGCCGCTGCCGAAACGCGCGAGATTTCTTGTAGTAGTGAAACGTCTGGCGCTGAGCAATCAAACTCAAAGTTAGACACCATAGTCGATACCGGTTCGCCACCAGGAGTATCATAATCTGATGTGTAAACATGCTTATATAACGCTGATTGTGTGGTATCTGGCGCTTCTTCAAAGTCATCACGCAATGTTTCTTTATCAACATCGAGCATTTCAATTTTGATATTCGCGTTATTTGGCGTGCGGTTAATTAAATAACGCAGTGAACGCCACGCTGATTCTACTTTTTGAAAATCAGGGTGGTGTAAAATCTGATCCAACTGCTGCGAAATAATGGTGTCTACTTTTGCAATATAATCATCAAGCAATAGCTTATCGATGCGTGTTACTTCTTCGCCACTCATACCTGCCATATCTAAAAAGACATTAATAGCGGCAGTAAGGCGCTCATTCGCACGTGTTTCTGCTAGATTACCTGCATCTCTAAATGTATCTAGTTTGATTTCATCGCCTACAGGGGCAATATCAACCATGCTACATAGGTTTTCATAAGTTGATAATGGCGCTTGCTCTACCGTGTGAGCAGCTACATTTAATTGTTCTTGCATTGACATAGCGGCGTCCTTATTCCGTCACAGGTTGTTTTTCATCTTCAGAAGCAAGCGGTGCTATTTCATCTAGCTTGGCTTTTAGCTCATCAAGTTCTGGTTGGTTTTGTAAAACACGTTCCAACTCTTTTCTAAGTGATGAGTTATCAAGAAGGTTTGATTTTAAGTCACGTAATAAATTACGCATTGCCATCATTTTGTTTAATTCAGGCACCTGTGCAGCAACCTGCTCTGGATCGAACGATTTAAATGAATCAAACTGCAAATTAACATTGATATCACCGTCGCCTTTAATCTTATTTGCCACCTGAAAGTTCGCTTTTGGCGCGATATCTTTCAGCACTTGCTCAATGTTATTTTTATTGATCGTCACGCGTTCGCGCTCAGCAAGTTCTTGGCTATTCTGACCATTAGAATAGTCACCAATAACCAGCATTTTTAAAGGCAATTCGCTTTTTTGTGATGCCCCATCAGTATCAAGCTCTAACGATATGTTGATCCGAGCTCGTGGGATCTCTTTTTGAAATGTATCTGTCATGTTTCTTCCTTTGCAGTTTGTTTGTCTAACGACTAAATTCCAATTAGGCGTGTTACACCCAGGCTATTGCTTGAGCCGGGTTTGTAACCATCATTCGCTGACTAATTTGCTTAGCAGCTAAACTCATGTCATCACTCTCTGTCTGAGACAAATTGGCATAACATTGCTTGGCGAAACGCCATACTTCCATGCAAAACTGTTGTTGCCACTTCGCTAATTGATAAGTTTCAATTTGCTCGAGTAATTCGGTTAAAATTGCCAATGCGTGCTCATAATGCTCTGCTTTAAGTAGCAGCTTAGCTTTAAGCAATTGACTTTGAGCTTGGTCGAATCCAGTTGGCGTACTTAATTGTGCAACCAAGCTAAGTGCTGCACTTAACTGCCCTTTTGCAACTTGCTCGCTTAAGGCTATGTAATGCTCGTCAAATGGATTTGCTTGCACTTGAGTTGTTTCATTTTGCGAAGCATGTGAATTGGCAATGTCTAATAACGCTTCTTTGTTTTGTGGGCTGCATAACCCCGAACCATCGTCATATTTTAAATTGGTTAATAACGGAAATTGACTGACTAAAGAGACTAGCTGTTGCTCTAACCACTGTACTAATTTTGCTTTATTTAGCTGTTTCAGCGCTGACAAAGTAAGCATTTGCAGATTCAAATTAAACTGCATTGCACCTTCCATAAACAAACCCTCAGCAAGTAACAATGCTTGCTCTGCTTGTTCCGTTGCCAGTGCGTTTTCAATGGGGGCGAAGGCAGCCGCACGCGGCGCTGGCAGTCTTGTTTTGCCATTTTCATTGGCAGGTAACGCTAATCCAGACCAACGTGCTGCACGCGAGAGCTTTAAAACCCGTTCAATGTTGTTTTGTTCTTTATCAAAATTAAGCAGCTCACGAATTGCTGCTAGGTAAGCACTATCGCTGGCAATGTCAGCCACTTTAGGTGCAGTTGTCACTGGTTTTGCCTGAACAACTTGTTGCGCTACGGGCTCAGTCGTTGGCTCGCTAACTACGGTCGTCTCTTTTGCTTTAGGCTCTGCTTTAACTTCTGGCTCTGGCTTAGCAACAGGATTGCGAATTACTTGTTCTCTAACCCACTCATTCAGAGTTGATAAAGGCCCTGATTCAGCATCAAGTACAGGCACTGAAACCTGATTATATTCAGCTAACACAGTCTCTAATTCAGCCCATTGCTCAGGGCTCGATGATTGAGCTTGGGCGATTCCTTTTAAGCGTTCTTGCTGCTGTAAAAACCACGTGTTAACCGCACAACGCATACGTGCTTTTAAAGGATGAACCTGTTCACTAAACTGGCTTAATAGTTGATTAAACAGTTTTAAAGAATGGGTTAAACCCACCACGCCAAACTCACTGGTCGCCGCGAGGCACAAGTAGCTCACTAAACGTAAATCTTTACTTTGGTTTTGCAAAAGGTCAGTGGCTTGAATAAACATGACTTTAAAATCAACTTCGCCCACACCTGATGATGAAGCTTTAAGTGCTTTAAAGGTTTCTTCGTATTTTAGATCTTCACCACACGCAAGCCCCGAAAGTGGCTTACTAAGCTCTTCAAGCCACAGCTCCCAGCTGTTATGGGTATGCGGATTAACTACACTCATGCTTTGCACCACCTTCTGAGCGCATCGTAAACACTCACATTGTCCATATCAGCAAAATTAAGGCTGTATTCGCTCGGCACTTTGTCTAGTGAGAGATTTACTAAATCAATAATGTCTTTTGACTTATCCTCAGCAAGCCACACTGAACCAAAATAAGATGCCGGCACAGGGCGACAAAACACCGTTAGGCTCGGTTGCGAACTTTCATTTCCTAGCTGGTAAAAGAACCAAGGTTGCCAATTATGATCGGCAACGATCGAAGCAATTAAATGTAGCCAAAAACCTGCAACCAGGGCACTTTCGTGACTAAAGTGTGGCATAGGAAGTCGAATACCAAACTGTGTACGTAGGCAACCTCTATTCGCAATCGACTTTAATACCGCTGAAAGCTCTTCAATTAAAACAGCTCGGTGATGAATGTCTTTGATCCCTAAATGCTGCCAAACCACACTCATCGGAATACTGCGTAATTTATCAAGCTCTTGATTTAGATTTGGCTGCTGCTTTAATGCATCGGCCACTTTACTATACGATTTAGCTTGCTCAGCCATCGCATCAATTGAATGTGCTTCAACGATGCGCTGATTAACCCCTAATAGATGCTCAATGACATGGCTTGCATATAAAAATAGAAAAGCAGGGTGACGTTTGTAAGTCTCAAGTCCGCTATGAATAAACGAACTAAACGGGTAAAAACGACCACTGCTATCAGTGCTTGGCTGTAAAACACCAAACAAACTGCTGTCGTCACTGTTACCAGATACAAAAAATAACGAAGAAACTCCATTTAATGCAGTTGTTTTACCGCCAATAACACCACGGTTTATATGCGCGAAACCTTCTTGCAACCAATGGTCTAGTGCTACTGATTCCCTAGAAGATATATTTAACTTTACAAAGTCAGGCCTAACAGGTGTTTTACCCATGTACCCGTAGGTAAACTGCTTAACCAGCGTTGGCGACTTTTTCTTGGTGAACAAATTAAACATACCTGCCCCTATTGAACCGAGGCTCTGCTTGCTTGCGCAAGTTGTGGCTTAGGTGCAAACAACGAATTAGGCAATGCAAAAGAGGTCAACATGTACTTTGAAAAAATACCGCTATTGCGACCAGACTTTAATGAGAACTGGACTGTTAAACTTTGCTCTGATTTATCAACTAATTCCCAGGTAGCAAGAAACTCTGTACCCTTAATCCATTTCACATTTGCTTCGTTAAGTACTTTTAATAAAGCCCATGGACCATCTTGCTCAATAGTGACTCTTCGTCCGGCGTTATCTAAACCATACAAAATAGCTTTTTCTGCTGCGCCTCTTCCTGGCCATGAGAAATTACGCCACTCTTCCGGTTCATTTCTATAGCGATAACCTTGCTCAGAGAAACCTAAATACGTTTCGCGAATGCCTTTTTGTGGTACAGGCATCATTTGGAAGTTAAAACCAGCCGCGTCTGAGCCGTTCAAGAATAAAGAGCGTGTTACTTTATTTGCTTTTGTTAAACCGTCTAATAGCTCTTGATTAAAACCAATCCCCACACCGTTCCATTGCTTTTCTTCCCATACACCTCGGCGTACTTTCATGAATGGTTTAAGTTGGCTATTAATAAAGTTCCAAAGCACCCCAGTTTCACTATTTAAGAACTCAGAAACATCGGCAATAGCAGCATCAGGGCCAGTCAAATTGAATGGGTACTTGCCAGCAATGCTGTTGCTATACATGGTATAAACCTGGTTTTCCCACTCTTCATTTAACTGGCTACGTGCTTTTGCCATGATACTTGCAATACCTGACTGCAATGGGGCTTTAAATAGCACGTCAAGCGTGTCTTTTGTTTCTGGGTCTAGCGCTCGAGTTTGGCTTTCTATAATGATCCAAGACGATTGCAATGCATTATCTTGGCTATTTCCAGACAATAAGTCTTGTACAAACACCATTGCTTGCGCATCATCTTCATTGCTAGCAGCCATCGCTTTTATATCTGAGTGAATGCTGCTCAAAGAACTAATGTACTGACTCATATAATCAGACATCTGCTTATCTTCATCATGCTGCGAGAAGCGACGCAAGTCAGCAAAACGCGTTTCAAGTTCAGGGGCTCTAACAGTACTAACTTGAGAAAAATCAGGGCGCTCTGCAACTTGCTTTGCTAGCTTTCCTTTGGCCACTTTTTTAGCCGCAGTATCTGTTGCACCAGAAAGAATGGTCGCTATTTTGTCGTTGTTTGCACTAACCGCAGATGGTTTATCTGCAACAACGATGTTGTCATTCACCAACGTCATCAGATCAATGAGTGGTCCATCAGTAGACGAAAGGCGAGCAAAATTAATACTGGCATCATTTAAATCTCTAAAAGTAGGCACTTTTATACTGTTCAAAAACGCGAACCATGTATTGCCATAGTCTTTAAAGTAATAACTACGCATTGCTTTTGCCAGTGCATCAGCTTGCGCTTCATCAACCGCATTTTGACCGCTTTCATTACTTGTGCCCATTACCCAATCACCAGAGAATACCAGTCGAGAAATACGTTTAATTTCTGGATAAACATACTCTTGCCAACCGGCATTGGTATAGACATAAGGAATGCTAAAGTTGCTTTTCAGTACATCGCGATTTTTCGCAGCCATAAACTGTTTAAGCTGAATGGCTTTTTTACGCTCAGCAAAGCTACTAATAATTTGTTGATATAGAGGTTCGGCTTCTGGTTGTGTGTTCAGGCTATTTCTTGCATTCAGTACAGCCGTTTCATTATTTTGCCAAAATAAAATTTCACCTGGGTTCTCTAGATCTGTGCTTATGTTCGCTAAATATAAATCAACTAAATCGTTTAATTGTGAGGTGATCGGTGAATCAGCTTGAGCATCAATCTCAATGTTAAAGTGCTGGCTAATAAAACTAAGTAACTGCTGCTTGGCAAACTCATCGTCTTTGTGTTCAGGGTGAGCACTTAACATTAGATGTAATTTCAAAGCATCGTAATATGCCTGACGACTTGCTGCGCGAGCATCGGCATCATCTGCTGACCAAATAGCTTCAAACTCTTTGAGCTGCGCAAGTGTTTGCTTTTCTGCAGGAAGAGTGATCAACTGATTTAATTGATTAAACAAAACCTGCGAAACGCTAGTTAGGGTTTCGTCACCCTCATAAATGCCAAAAATGAAATACCATGGCAACTGCTCTTCATAATTATTAAGCGATTGATAGTGTTCAAATAAATCAAGCGTGGCTGCAAGTTTTTGCTCGTCTTTTGCTTTATTTACATTCGCTTCTACAATCGCTTTGACACGGGCTTCACCTTGATTAAACAATAGCTGATTACTGGTATAAGAAGTAATGAGTAATGCTGTCACGGCGGCAATACTTGCCAAACCTGAAGTCACTGTTAAACCCTTTAACCAGCGGCCAACCAAGCGCTTTTTGCGGTTACCACGAGTTAGGTCTTGCAACTTGAAGATCACATCATTAAAAACACGGTTGATAAAGTAGCTTTGCGTAATGCTTTCTTGTTTTTGCTCAACAACGACAGCACCAAATTGATCCCTTACTCCATTCGTAATACGTTCAATCGGTGTGCCCTCTTGCGTGCCTGAGGTAAAATATACACCAGCAAACCATGGAACCTCTTGATACGGGTTGGCTTTAAATAACAAGTTTACAAACTCAGTCAACTTTGTTGATGCTGACTTAAATTGATTCGGGAAATCTAAAATTAGCTGCTTACGGTGTTCATTTCGTTCGCGAGCAACCTTGCTCAAACGTTGCTCACAAAGGCGTTGGTATAACTCCTCCATGCGCACTTCAAACATTTCAGCCGGATCATTTTGTTGATCTTCGCTAATATCTAGCAAATAAGCACCAAACACTTGCTCACGTTCTTTTTCTGTTAAGTCATTAAAAAATGGCTCAAAGCCGCTGATCAAGTCTGTTTTGGTAAAGGTTATATAAACTGGGAAGATCACCCCAAGTTGAGTAATAAGTTCTTCAATACGCTCACGAACTAGTTTTACGTGTTGACGAATTTCTTCACTGTCTGATGTTAAAACATCTGCAACACTAATCGCGACCATCACACCATTAATAGGCAGTTTAGGACGATATTTTTTGAGCAAGCTTAAAAAAGATAACCACTCTTTGTTTTCAGATTGTTCTGTTGTGTAACGCCCTGCGGTGTCGATCAGAATTGCTTGGTCTGAAAACCACCAATCACAGTTACGCGTGCCACCAAAACCTTGGATGTGTAATTCATTTGAGTTTGAATATGGAAAATGCAAACCAGAGTTCGCAAATAATGTACTTTTACCGGTTGCTGAAGGACCAATAATCATATACCAAGGTAGTGCATACAAAGCTGTATTACCACGGTATCCTGCGCCAAGATGGGAAGCTTTTAACGAGCTTAGTGCTTCTTGCATTTTTTCTTTTATTTCATCAAGTTCAGCACTTGAACCCGCATTATGGCTCGCAAGTTCAGAGGCTAGCTTATCACCTGATCGCTTTGTCCATAACCAACGGATAAAAATAAAGATGATAAAAACAGCTGTTACCGCAGCCATCGCGATAAGCTTTTTATCTGTCGTGTCTAAACCAACGATTCGGCCAGCAAACCAAATAATACTGAGCACTGCAATTAAGCCAATTAACTGCCCTGTTGCTCTTGATGACACTAAGCCCAGTAAAAAGTGCACTAGGCCGCTTTTGTTCACTCTTCCTTGCATTACTTTTCCTATCGAGTCTCGTTGGTTTTACTTAATTGCGTAAGTACTTCTACTTGATTATCTATACGTTGGCTGCTCTGAGTTGCTTGCTTGTTAATAACAAAATGAAAACCAGCAAAAAGCGAAACAATCGATGCCAAGCAAATTGATAAAATCACCCAATAAGGAATGTTTCTGCCTACTTTCATTGCGAACCCTTCAAGTGGCGCGCCATTATCTGATAGCTGCCCTCGAGGTGTGCCGCGTACATCTTCTATTTGCGCACGTACATCAACAATTAAGGCTTTAAGTTGCTCAATTCCTTTCACTTTGTAGATACCCTCAAAGCCAAGTTGCAAACAAATGTAATACACTTCTAATGCTGCAAACTTTGGCTCACCACCGGTACGAAGTTTTGCTAATCGCTCAAAAAACTCTTCACCCGCGCGATTATTACCAAAAAACTCTAGCTGTAAGGGTCTCGACATCCAATCCATTCGAAAATGCGCGCCAGAGCTCATTACAAATTCATCACACATTGCAGTCAGGGCAAACTTAACTTCCTGCATAACACTGGTTGTTACTTGCTGGGTATAACAGTTACGTTCAAACTCATCAAAACTCGTAAGTAACTGCTCCCGAAAATCGTTTAGTTCAAGATCTGTCGATTGCTTTAACTTTAAAGGCGCAAGCGCGTTTATCACTGGCGCAATACAGGCGATTAAATCAAGTTCGTTTTTTGCTTCTTGCATTGTCTTGCGTCCTAATTTCTTGCCACTGTAACGATTTCGACTTGCGCCGCTTGTAAGCCAAATGGAATAAATAAACTAAGCGATTGCTCTTCAATAATTTGCTGCCAAATAAAACCATGAGCCTCTAAACGGAAGTATTCATAGCCACTTTTGATAGCTAGTTTATTAGGTGGTCGCTGACAATGTGTTAACTGCACGCCCGCAAGAGCCGATGCAATCATAATTTCGAGCTTTTCTGTGGCGCCAACTTTGACCTGATCACTAAACGTATCAATCCACTTGGTATCTTCAGATTCAAAGTAAACGGCCAAGTAGAAGTCGTTATTATCAAAAATGGCTGAATCAATGGTGGCAACCTGATAAATGGCGTTCGATACTTTCTCAAGTTTAAGACCTGCCATTTTCTTAGGAACAACACCCTCAAGTAATTTACTCAATAAAATATCTAAGGTGCCGAAGACATGAGTCAATTGCTTATGCTGATAAGGCGGGATTTGACTTACTAAATCACTGTGCTCGAACATCGACACAGAGCTAATTAAGTCAACAAGCTCGCAATATAATCGCTCTGGATGAACAAGTTGCAAACTTTTTAAATGGTCTAAGCGTTTTGCTGATGGTGCCATTGCATTTAACAGCAAAAAGCTATTCATTTCGTTAGGCCCAAAATCAGTAACTGAACCAAAGTTCTTTCTGCGACCAAGCAACACGTTCACTTTTGCATTTACCAAGTTCGCCGTTCTATTGAGCAACTCGGTTAAATAAAACGAGGCCTGTATCGTTAATAATGGCGGCACAAACTCTTTGCTGACTTTAAACGAGCCGTCTTCAGCGCGCATAATTTTAATACAAGCAAGCGTATCAAAATACGTTTTTACATCGTTATCTGTCAGCAAAATATAATTAGGTTGTGCAATTAACACTTCACGGTTTCTTGCTGCATCGTGGTGATCACTAAACTCAATGTAATCTGCTTGATAGGCACTGAGTTGACCGCTAGTTGCATAGCCTTCAATGTCGCTCACAACTTTATTTGCTGCAATCGCTAGATACACAGTGACTTCATCTGTATCGGCAGCTAACTCAAGCTTTAGTTCTTCGTGATGTTGACGATCAAACTCAAGTAAACGTCCATTTTCAAGAATCGCTTTAAAGCTGATCACTTTTAAAATACCGCGAGCGAGAGCGGATTCATCAATAGTAAGGTGGTGCAAACCAAAGGCCAATGGCGAAATCAAGCCTTGTCTAACAATCTGATTTTGCTCATGGTAGTCATCAAACAACTGAAAATGCTGCTGTGCTAGCAACACGCCTTCAGCCCATACAGGTTTCATTGGCCCTTTAACGTTCATTACTCAGCCTCGTCTTCATCTGGTAATTGAACTTCGTTATTTGTAATCAATACATCTAACGATGTAGATAATTTAACTGGCCCGTCACCGAGAGGATAAAACGTTTTCCATTTATCACCTTGGCGATCTCTAAAAAGGGCTACAATGGCAACAAAACGCGCATTTTCTGCTTGTTCAAATTCTATTTTTGTTTTCTCAGCGGGGTTAATTGTTTTTTCTTCTACGGTGATCAACGTATTTGATAAAACTGACTTATCTGATTTCCACAAATCTTCAAACGTCGCCGTTTTAAAACTCTGTATGTCCGAAAGTTGATACACTCTTAGTACCACAGGCAGAGCTTCATCAAATTGGTTCAAATTAAGATTATCTGTCGCAGTGATATCTAGCTCTACATTTGTGCTCATACATGCTGTTAAAGACATAAACAAAGTAATTAGCACTGCTTTTTTAATTGCAAAACGCATTCAAAACCCCATTGATTTATTAGATTAATTAATTTTTACAAAGAACTTCTTCGTAAACAGGACAGATTACTCGATTAAATCGCACTGATGCGCAATCGGACCATTTATGACTATTGAATATTTTCGTAAAAATACCTGAACGTCTATTTTCTTGGTTATCAACAGCAAGAGACTTAATAACCACATCATCTACAGAAGAGATTATTTTTGTATTTAGAACAATCAACTCATCAATATAAGCGCTTATATCTTCTTTAATTAAAATGATTTTACCTTCATTTTTAGGTGGACTATTCAGGAAAAAGAAAAACTGATCGATCACCGACGCTGAAAACACTCGATGTGCTGGAATACCGGTCTGATCAAGTAAGGAAGAGATACTTTTAGTAAGAGACCAAGCCAAAAAATAAAAGCTATCGACTTGATTTATAAATAATTTTTTATCCATAAAATCATCCTTGATTAACCAAAAAAAGTACAAAGTCATGTCATACTTTTGGTACATTAGTCCTTAAAACGGGGGCATAATACAAACATCCTTTCAAAAAAGTCAACTCAATACAGCTCAAAAATAAAACTAATTTCAATTTAATATAAAAACTAATAACAATGTATTAATTTAGAACAAGCTGCATTATGAACAAAATTATGACGTAATTATTACGATTACAATTATTCTATTGAACATTGATTAATAAGTGTGTATTTTCCCCTTTCTTGCTACAAGACTTAGTTAAAAAAGGACAAGGATGTGTCTAATTCTCGACTATTAATTGATGTAAATAACATAACCCTAAATGTCACTCAGGTAGATGGAATTGAGAAATTAAATCAAGGGTTTGAGTTTATTCTCACTGGTGAATCCAGCCAGCAAATTCTTTTAGAGCATCTGCTTTTACAAAGCGCATTAATTACATTCGTTAATAAAGATAATTTTTTTCGCCACCTAGCAGGGATCATTTTTGAGTGTGACAATTTAGGTACATTCAAAGGTAAATATCGATATAAAATAGTTATTAAAGATAGATTGAGCACATTAAAAAACATTACGAACAGTAAGGTTTTTATTGGCGTTAATTTAAAAGATGTTATTTTTTATTTAGCAGGCCAAGCTGGCTATTCACCAGGGCAAATTGATTTTCGTGTCGGATCATCACTGCCAGCGCTTCCACAGTGTGTGCAAGCAATGGAAACCAACTGGCATTTTCTACAACGCTTACTAACCCAATTTGGCTTGTTTATTTGGTTTGAAACAAAAAATAACGTTGAACTGTTAGTGATCAGTGATAGTAACTTAAACAGCCCATATTTGCAGCGCGGTATAGTATCAGTCAAAAACTCAGCTGGTATGAATAACGATGACAATACCGCTTATGTTGGCTTTTTTAACAGCCAAGTACATCACTCTATTTACAATGATCGCACTGACTGCGTGGCCCATGGACAATATTTAAAGGTCGCAAGTAACAGTCAATCTTACTTTGAACCATGCGCATCAACACCCAGTGCCGCCTCATTACAAGCGCAAGATTTCAGTAACGCGTTAGCCTCTCTTAATAAAACAACGCAGCTAGTGGGTAATGTATGTGATTTATTTGCGGGTAGCTCAGTTGC
The DNA here is from genome assembly GCF_016464105.1 of Pseudoalteromonas sp. bablab_jr010. Taxonomy (NCBI): domain Bacteria; kingdom Pseudomonadati; phylum Pseudomonadota; class Gammaproteobacteria; order Alteromonadales; family Pseudoalteromonadaceae; genus Pseudoalteromonas; species Pseudoalteromonas sp. bablab_jr010. Next base: position 31,141 of record NZ_JACDWV010000073.1, read on the forward strand.
AATTGACGACCAAACCGGCACCGGCAGTAGTGCTGATTTACTGTGTGTTAGCGTGTATCACAGCAGTGAACAACCTAATGACGAAAATAGTCACCAAGGTTTAACACGCTACAGTTGTAAAGCCCAATTTATCGAACGTGGTACGCCTTTTAAAGCCAAACCTTTGCCACATCAACCCAAACCTATGGTATTTCCGGCTAAGGTAGAGTCTTTAACGACTTCTAGTTTCATTGATGATTTAGGTTGCTACCGTGTGCGAACTGATTTTGACACAACTGCAAGGCCAATTGCGCAATCAAGCCAAGCAATTCAGCAACTTGCTTTATACGCATGTCAAAACCAACCTCAGGCCACTGGCTGGCACTTCCCCCTTGTTGGTGGTTCTGAGGTACTTATTGGCTGTATAAATAACGACCCTAACAACACGTTTTTAATGGGTTTTGCGATGAATGAATCGCAGCCAAGCGTTGTCACCGCTGCAAATAATACGCAAAACAGGCTGGTCAGTGCGGCGCAAAACGAGCTGCAGTTTGATGATGACAAGCAAGCACCTAAAATCATTTTACAAACCTTAGCCAGTGAGCACTATCTTGAGCTCAATGCCAAAAAATCAGGCCGCCAATTTATAGAATGGATAAGCCAGCTCGGCACCATTAACTTACATGCAGGTAAAGACCTCTGCCTAACAACTGAGAACGACAACATTCAGTTTGTGATTAAAAATAATCAGTTTATTGATGTTAAAAACAATGTTTCGCTCAGCACTCAAAACCGCGATATCAACATGCAAAGTGCAGGTAGCC
>NZ_JACDWV010000074.1:0-79608 GCF_016464105.1 Pseudoalteromonas sp. bablab_jr010
TCTAAAAAGGAGGACATATCATCGAAGTGCTGAATTAGAGACATAAAAAATCCGATATTATTTCTAATATCGGATTTTGAAGCTATGAAAAGATCAGTCAAGTGATCATAAAAATATTCTTAACTGATCAGCATTACGCAACTCTGTGCGGGGTTTTTATTAATAGTTATTTTTAGTTGATGCGTTTTTTCCAGCTATCTGCTAAACGTACAACGTTTAAGCCATACCAAGCGATAAATGCATAACAAATCACAGGTACAAAGAAGCTTTGTTGAATGTTTACTGTATCAGCTACCACACCTTGTACTAATGGTACTAAGGCGCCACCTACGATTGCTAAACATAACCAACCCGAACCTTTACTTGTGAGTGAACCTAGGCCTTCAATAGCAACAGAAAAAATAGTCGGGAACATGATTGAATTGAATAAACCAATCGCAAGTACTGAATAAAGCGCCACATCACCTTCAGTGAATATAGTCACTAACAGCAATACAATAACCATCATGGCATTAAAGAATAACGCTTTTGAAGGCGCAATCTTTTGCAATGCTGCAGAGCCAATGAAACGACCCACCATTGCACCGCCCCAATAATAAGCAATTAGGCTTGCCGCCGCATGCTCTTCAAGGCCAGCAATGTGCGCTTCGCCAAAGTAGTTTACTAAGAAGCTACCAATTGAAACCTCAGCACCGACGTAACAGAAGATACCTACAACACCCATCATTAAATGAGGTGCTTCAGCTAGGCTGTGGCCTTTCGCTTTGCAGTCTTGCTCTTCTGTGTGCTCTGCAATCACGGGTAATTTAAAGAAGGCAAATACTACAGCAATGGTCAGTAGTGCAGCTGCAAGCATAAGGTAAGGCACTTTGACAGATTCAGCGGTGGCCGCGTTTGCAGCTAACGTGCCTGCTGTACCAAAGAATAAAATACCACCCACATATGGACCAACTGTGGTACCGAGTGAGTTAAGTGCTTGAGCTAAATTTAAACGTGACGACGCCGTTTTTTCAGGACCTAACGCCACAACGTACGGGTTAGCAGATACCTGTAATACGGTAATACCTGCCGCTAATACAAATAACGCACCTAAAAATAACCAGTACTCATGTACTACAACCGCTGGGTAAAATAACATACAGCCAATTGATGCTACGACTAAGCCAGTTAGTACACCATTTTTGTAGCCCATTTTTTTAACCAACATACCCGCTGGTAGCGACACAATAAAGTAAGCACCAAAGAAACAAAACTGAACCAGCATTGCTTCTGTGTAGGTTAAATCGAATACCCCTTTTAAGCGCGGGATCAACACGTCATTTAAAACTGTAATAAAACCCCATAAAAAGAACAGGGTTGTCATTGCTGTCAGTGGTAGCAGGTAGTTTTTATTTTGCTGCGAACCATCGGCGACAAACGATTGGTTTGTATTTATTTCACTCACGTGGTTTTCACTCCGTTAACAAGTTACCTTTGATTCTACACATTGAAGTAAAAATAGCACAAAGATTTACTAGGAACGTTCCAATATTTTTATTTCCTGCTATAGTTGCAAGATGTACACAGATTTATTAATAACGCATGGCCACAGTTAACTTTAAAAGCCCTGATTTTCTTAAGCAGCATATTCAAGATACTCTTGCTTTTTATCACCCCCATTGTGTTGATCATTCAGCCCATGGCTTAGCTGGCTTTTATCAGTTTTTTAAAAATAATGGCGCGATCTACGATAAACACACTCGCCATTTAGTCTCGAGCACCCGCTTTGTTTTTAACTATGCAATGGCGTACATAGAGTTTAAAGAGCCAGAATATTTAAGCCTCACTAAACATGGTTTAGCTCACCTTGAACATGCGCATAAACAAGCATCTGGTGGTTATGCTTGGCTTATTGAGCAAGATGATAACGGCAAAGTAACCGTGTTAGACGACACCAATCATTGCTACGGGCTTGCCTTTGTTATGCTTGCAAACGCAGTAGCCTTAAAAGCAGGGGTAAACGACTGCAAAAATACCCTTTCGCAAGTTTGGGATTTATTAGAGCAGCACTACTTTGAACCCCAGCATAATGCCTATTTAGATGAGCAAAATGCCGATTTTAGCTGTGCAGATGACTATCGCGGCCAAAATGCCAATATGCATTTATGCGAAGCCTTACTGATGTGTTTTGAAGCAACCAACGAGACCCGTTATTTAAAACGTGCTAAACAACTTGCCGAAACTTTCACAGTAAAACTGGCTGCACAGAGCCAACAGTTTGTCTGGGAACACTATTCTAAAAATTGGCAACTCGATTTAGATTACAACAAAGATGACCCGCAGCATTTATTTAGACCTTGGGGATTTCAACCAGGTCATCAAACTGAGTGGGCAAAACTGTTACTTATTTTAAACCGCCATATTGATGAACCTTGGCTGGTAACGCGCGCTAAAAGCCTGTTTGATGAAACCCTTAGGATTGCATGGGATCAGCAACATGGGGGCATTTTCTATGGCTTTGCACCAGATAAACAAATTTGTGATAGCGATAAATACTTTTGGGTGCAGGCCGAATCATTAGCCGCAGCAGCCCTACTCGCTGATGCCACAAATGACGAAAGCTATTGGCAATGGTACGAAAAAATTTGGCAATACAGTTGGCAACATATGGTAGATCACCAATATGGTGCGTGGTATCGCATTTTATCAGCACAAAACCAACCCTACAGTGACGAAAAATCGCCAGCAGGCAAAACCGACTACCATACTATGGGTGCCTGCTACGAAGTATTAAGAACCTTAACCTTGAGGAATGCATAATGAGTTTAGTGTGTTTTGGCGAAGCATTAATCGACTTTTTATCAGATGGTAAACAACCAGAGTCATTTACCAAATACGCAGGTGGCGCACCTGCCAATGTGGCTGTTGCAGCAGCAAAACTAGGCCTAAACACCAGCTTTTGCGGTATGCTAGGCGATGATATGTTCGGTCACTTTATTAAACAAGAGCTTGAGCAGCATGCGGTAAACACTGATTACTGTACATTCACCGATGCGGCTAAAACAGCATTGGCGTTTGTATCACTCGATGAAAATGGCGAACGCTCGTTTAGTTTTTATCGCCCACCAGCTGCCGATTTACTGTATCGAGTGGACGACTTTGAGCATGCAATGTTTGCAAATCACGCCATCATGCACGTATGCAGCAACAGTTTAACTGAGCACAATATCTATCAAACAACAATTTATGGTTTAACGCAGGCGAAAAAAGCAGGTGCAATTTGTAGCTTTGATATGAATCTGCGCGAAAACCTGTGGCCAAGTATGCGCCATACGCTTGATAGAATGTGGCATGTTATTTCTCTGGCAGATATCGTTAAACTCTCATTTGAAGAGCTTGAGTTTTTAAATCAAAGAAGCCATCAAGAAATGCCACTTGAGCATACTATTGATGCCATTTTAAAGGCCGGTGTAATCTGTTTGCTAGTTACCAATGGCGGCGAAGCAATCAGCTTTTATCACGCAGACTTTAAAGGTCAAGTTAGCCCACCAGCAACAAAAGTAGTTGATACCACAGCCGCAGGCGATGCGTTTATTGGCGGCATGCTGTCAAAGGTTGGTCAGCACTGTGAAAACAAACAAAGTTTTAAAGCGTTTTGCCAAACGCCAGAGAATATCGAACAAACCATTGCTTATGCAGCTAAAGCTGGCGCTTTTGCTGTAAGCCGTTATGGTGCATTTGCGTCTTTACCAAGCGCAGCCGATTTAGCCTAGAACTTTGTTTAGGTTGAGTAATAAGCCCAGTATAAAGTCGTTTATGCTGGGCTTCTTCGCTATTGCTCAGTTTTACATTTATCGATAATTGGTAAATACCTAAACACCTTCATGTTTGGAACGATCACCACATGATCCCCCGCTTTTAAAGCAATGCTAATCTCGCCATTTTCAACATAATAAGTTTGCAACGAACCGTTTATTTGCACCGGAACAGGCATAGGGAATGGCTTATCTTGTAAAGAGTTTTTGTTCCATTTCAGCGTTAAGCTGTTAGCTGATTGAATAACATCAAGTTCAGGTAATTGAGCCTGTTTTAAATACACATCAAACAGCCAGCTATAATCTTTCGCCGTTAAGCGGTTAACAATAGCAATAAACTCATCGGTATTTCGATATCGTGGTGAAATTGGGTAAGCTAATTGCTTGGTGTCGTTCACCCCATAAAGCAGCTCACGGGTGGCTTGCCAAAATAACTCATCACCAATTAACCAGCGTAAGGTATGTAAAGTCCAACTGCCTTTGCCATAAATATCAGGGTTGAATGCTTGATCTGAGGTTATGTCGCCATCAAGTACAATGGCTTTACAGTTTTTAAGCCCTAAATACGACTTATACATGCTGTGGTTATAGGCCGCTTCACCGAATTTATACAAGCTATAACTTGGCTGCATGTAACTGCCAAAGCCTTCGTGTAGCCATGCATCGTTGAGTTTTTCATGGGTCATTAAATTACCAAACCACTCATGAGCTAACTCATGCTGTAATAACCAATCATAACCGCCAGCATCACGCTTATATTTTTTACCATAAGCATTGATCGTTTGATGTTCCATACCTAAATGCGGTGTTTCAACAAAGCCCAGTTTGTCATTCCCCCATGGGTAAGGCCCTAAAAAGCGCTCAAAAAACGCGACTTGAGAACGCAAATCCTGCTCTATTAGCATCGACGCTTGCTGTGTGTGTTTAGCAAGTGCCCAAAATTCAATCGGAACCTCAGTGCCATTAATACTAGTATAACTACGCTCAATACGTTGATACGGGCCTATGTTCAGGGCAATGTTATAGTCGCTTGCAGGCACAGATAGCAGCCAATCAAATTGTTGTTTGTTTGCTCCGACTGGTTTTACGCTTTGCAATACCCCGTTGGTTACCGCACTTAAACCATTTGGTACTGTGAGCCTTATGCGCATGCTATCAGCTTTGTCAGCAAAATGATCTTTACAAGGCCAGAATAAATCACAACCTTCGCCCTGCACTGCGGTAGCTATCCACGGCTCGCCGCTTTCTGTTTCAGCAAATACAAACCCGCCATCCCAAGGCGCGTTTTTAGCAATATGGGGGTTGCCCTCATAGGCCACAGCAACACTTACTGTGCTACCCGCAGGGTATTGCTTACCTAAATCAATGTTTAGCACACCTGCATTGCGGGTATAGTTAAGTGTTTTATCGTCTGAGGTAATTGCAGTGATTAAAAATCGGCTATCAAGTTTTAGTTCAACAAATTGGCTAGCAGATAGCATTTTAAACTGCGTTTTCGACACCCCTTTAATGCGTTTATCATCAGGAAACACTTCAAGTGATAAGTCGTAAAATTGCACATCGCTTTTTAGTGCAACTGCCGATAATGGCTGACCAGTATCACCAACGCTTGGATCAAGTGGCAAAGGTTTAACACTACAGCCAGCTAGAATGGCGGTCATAGCAACGGCTGACACGCTTTTAAATAATTGAGTTACCTGCAAAACATCTACTCCATGTTGTTATTTGTATTATTAAAATATGACATAGGTTAAAAGTTTAAACTGTGCTTTGCGGTGAATAACTTGTTACAAAAATTCAATCCGTTTAATACAGCAACATTGGTCAGAAAACGGCTTTCATGGTATGTTTTCTCCTAATTTTAGAAAAAGGAATTCATCCTATGAATAATAAGCTTCTTGCTGGGGGCGCGATTGCCATTGTTGCAGGTGCGTTGTTGTACTCACAAAATAAAGCCAGTGTTGATGTAGATTTACCTGAGCTTGCATACGTTCCTGCCGATACGGCAGTTTTTTATGGTCAACTTAAACCGTTTCCGTACAGCAAATACTTTGCGCTTATGCCAGATGCAATGAAAGGCACGAGCGATTTAACGCCCATCATTGCTGAGCTTAAAACAGTCGATGATAAGAATGCCCTATTCCTTGCATCACTGATGGAAAAATACCAACAATCATTGAGCTCTTACGATGCCTTCAAATCGATATGGGGCTTTGGTGATGACTACAAAGGCATGATGTATGCGCAAGGTTTAATGCCGATTGTGCGTTTTCAGGTCGCTGATCAAAGCAGCATTATCAAAAGCATTAAACAATCTGCTGATGAAGCCGGTATTGCTTATACTACAGAAAGCCTTGAAGGTGTAAGTTACACGCGCTTTGCCATTGAGCTTGAAGGCTTAGATAACTTCAACCTAATTGCATCAACTCACAATAATTGGGCTACCTTAACGCTGACCACTGCGCTTTCTAATGATCAAGATTTACGTATTGCCCTTGGCGTAGAAAAACCGGCTCAATCACTGGCTGAAACTAAAAAACTACCTGAGCTTATTAAAACTTTTTCGCTTGATGGTAACTCGGTTGGCTTTGTTGATCATCAACGTATAGCCAATGCTGTAACTGGCAAAGAAGACTCTCGCTTACACCAAATGCTCAAAGAATTACTTGATAAAGCCCAGCAAGCAAATGCGTTAGCAATGATTTCAACACCTGAGTGTCAAGATGATATAGCAGCCATTGCCGCTAAATGGCCTGCAACAGTATCTGGCACAACAAAAACACGTATTACCGCCGACTACGCCGATTTTGACGTAAAAGCAGTACTGCAAAGCACAGATCAAGACTTACTAAATACCCTACAAGCTGTGCGTGGTTTTGTACCAAAACACACCACCGGGCTTGACGGGCAAATGATGAGTGTTGCCTATGGTATTGATGTGGCAAAAGTACTGCCACTGGCCAATACACTAACCGGTGCAATTAAGTCGGCTGAGTTTAACTGTGGCCCAATTGTCGCACTACAAAATGAAATGCAAGAAGTGAGCACTGCTGGCCTTGCTATGATGTCGGGCTTTGCTAATGGCGTACAAGGTATGAGTGTCAGCGTTCAAGACGCTGCATTTACTATCGATGACTACAACGGCCCACAAATAGACAAGCTTGATGCCATCGTTACCCTATCGGCGACTGATGCCCATGGCTTGTATTCAATTGCGCAAGGTTTTGTACCGCCGCTTGCTAACATAAAACTACCAGCCAATGGTGATGCAGTACTGATCAATGAATACATTCCATCGCCTGTGCCACTTAACTTTGATATAAAAATGGCCCTTAAAGGCAATCATATTGTGATTTTCACGGGTGATAAGTCAGCACAAATCGCCGAAACCTTAGAGTCGCAAAGTGTCACTAAAAATGGCTTTGTGAACATGGCATTCGACGTACAAAAAATCTTATTACCTTTACTTGATACAATTGCATCAACGGGTCAATTAAGTGATGAAGAAATGGCTGAGCTTGATTCCCTACGAGATCAACCTGTCGGTGTTTATTTTGCCACAGACATTACCGACAACGGCATTGGCCTTGAAAGTAACGTACAAATTACTAAAAAGTAATTTTGAGTTTGAATCTAAAAAGAGCGCTATTTAGCGCTCTTTTTTTGTTGCCATTTAAGTGAGTTGTTAGTGTCTCGACTATTACAGATGGTGTCGTTAGAACTCTCAATACCACCGAGTTTGGCAAGTCGGTCGTACAGCACAACATTGCAGGTTGCAGCTAGGTTCATACAGCCTATGGTTGGTACATACACTACTTCATCACACCATTTCAGCACGTCTTTACTAACCGAGCCATCTTCAGGGCCAAACACATAAAATGCGTTTTCAGGGTGCTTAAATTCAGGCAGCGGCGTTGCACCTTCAACAAGCTCAATCACCACCGTTGTGGCACCTTCAGGCTTTGCTTGCTCAAGGCTTTCGACTTGCGTTAGCGGAATATGCTCAAGCACATTTTTAGTATCGGTATGGTACTTATTTGCACGTAAATAGCGGCTACCCGTAAAAAACACCTGCTTAGCGTTGTAACAACCCGCGGCACGTAATACCCCACCCACATTGGTTGGGCTTTTTGGGTTTAACAAGCCAATGCTTGCTTTAAGGACGCTCATTAATCAATGTCTCTGGTTGGCCACTCGGCCACGTAAAGGTCGAAGTCATCTAGGTCTACATCACAGTCTTTCACTGTTTTGTCACGCACAGAAATACCCAGCTGATGCATCATGTCTTTACTGCCACCGTTCAGTAACGGGTGCCAAGACGCAAGGCCACGGCCTTCGTAAAGGCGACGGTAGCTACAGCTTTGCGGCATAAAAAAGATATCTTTGAGGTTTTCTTTAGTGAGCTTTACACATGAAGGCACCAAAGTTTGGCGGTTCGCATATTCGCTACACCCACAGGTGTCGTTGTCTAGGTATTGGCAAACGATATTAGTGAAAATGAGTTCTTCACCCTCGCGAAGTTGATCCGTTGCGGTAAATTCATCTTCGTCTTCACTGTCGATAAATGTGTTTAAACAACATTTACCACAGCCGTCACAAATAGCTTCCCATTCGGGTTGTGACATTTGCTCAAGCGAGCGCTTAAGCCAAAATTGATCTTCTAACATGGTATTACTCAAAGCCCCTAAACAGCGCGCATTCTAGCGTAAAGCCAGCATGCGCGCAAAGGCGGTTACTTTTGCTCGTTAACCCAACGCTTAATTTTCTCTTCAAGAATTGGCATAGGTAATGCGCCATCAATCAGAACTTGCGTATGGAAAGCTTTAATGTCGAACTTATCGCCTAGCTCTTTGCTCGCATAGTCACGTAGTTCTTGAATTTTGAACTGACCTAACTTGTACGACAGCGCTTGGCCCGGCCATGCGATATAACGCTCAACTTCGGCGATAATGTCGCTTTCGGCCATTGATGAGTTAGCCAACATGTAATCAATACCTTGTTGACGTGTCCAACCTTTTGCGTGGAAACCAGTATCAAGCACTAAGCGCATTGCACGTAATTGCTCATCTGATAAACGACCGTACCACATGTAAGGGTCGGTAAATAAGCCAAGCTCTTTACCTAAGCTTTCTGCATACAATGCCCAACCTTCTGCAAATACCGTGTAGCCGCCGAATTTACGAAACAGTGGTAATCCTTCAATTTCTTGTTGCAAGGCAATTTGAAAGTGGTGACCCGGCGCTGCTTCATGAATAGACAAGGTTTCAAGTAAAAACTTAGGCTGTGCTTTTAGGTTAAAGGTATTGATATAGAAAATACCTGGGCGCGAACCATCTGGCGCTGGCGACTGGTAAGATGCACCCGCAGCTGATTCAGCGCGAAAATCTTCAACTGCTTTTACAACGTATGGCGCTTTTGGCGCAATATCGAACATTTGCGGCAGCTTAGCATCAATCTTTTCTTTTACTGCTTCGTACGCAGCAATTAGCTCTTCTGGCGTATCGTAGTAAAACTCATCTGAGGTTCTAAGGTGTTCAAAAAACGCTTTTAAATCGCCTTCGAAACCGACAGTCTCTTTGACTTTTTTCATCTCAGATAAAATGCGCGATACTTCACTTAAGCCAATGTCATGAATTTCATCGGCGTTTAGGCTCAGCGTTGTATGCTGTTTAATTTGATACTCATACCATGCTTTACCATTTGGTAGGTCGCTGTAACCAATGCTTTCACGGGCATTTGGAATGTATTCATTCGCTAAAAAGTCAGCCATTTTTTGATACGCAGGCACTAAACGCTCGCTGATCATCGCCGTGTACTCGCTTGTTAGCTGTGCTTTTTGCTCGTCGCTGAAAGATTCAGGTAACTGAGCAATTGGCCCCCAGAATAATGACTCTTCTGGTTTTTCTACAATATGAGTTTGAAATTGCGGTAATAGTTTTTCAGCAAGCGGCTTAGGAAGAACCACTTTGTCTTTCATGCCTTGGCGCATTGATTGCTCAACACTGTCTAACCACGCGATAAAACCGTCAGCACGTTTTTCAAATGCTTGATAATCTTCAACCGTGTTAAAAGGTTGTGCACTTTGCCCAGAGCCTAAAGCAGCAAAAGTATTATGCGCCCCGCCCATTTGGTTAATTGGCATTAAGTAACTTGGAAACTGAGCGCCTTCGATCGCAAGGTCTAAATCGCGAGCTAGAATTTCGTAGCTCAATAATGACTGACCCTTTAATTGCGCTTTGTCGATATTTGCTAATTTATTTTGGTATTCTTTAACAAAATTAAGCCGCTCGTCGCGGTTGGCTTTACTAATGGGTGCAATAAATTGATCGTTAAATTCGCTACGGCCAATGTAAGTGCCGCTAACAGGGCTAAATTTTAAACCTGCTTCAAAGTAATCTGCTAGTAATAAATCAAGTTGCTCTGTGGCTGACGTTGCGCTTGGTGCTTGTTTGCTTACTGCCTGCGTTGTTTTTTCGTTGCTTGGCGTTGATTCATTACAACCAAGTAATGCAAACATCACTGCCGAACTAAGTAGTGCTAGTTTTACGTTTTTCATTCTTTCCCTGCCCTTATATTAAGTACGCGTAAATTATGAGGGTTTAGTTCCCTATTTAGCAAGTATCGCTGCAACTTATCGCAGTTTATTTACACTTTGTAAGCTGATTGCTAGAGTGGCGGCTCGACTTACCAATTTTGAATAAAAATGAAAAAGACAGCTCTTGCTATTAGCCTAGGCCTAGCTTGCCTAACCTCTTTAAATACCTATGCAACCACCTACTTATCGGCAAAAGCCATGGTAGATGTAAATTCAGGTAAACTGATTAAATCACCACTTATTAGTATAGATAATGGTCAAATTACAGCTGTGCAAAGCAATAAACAGCCAAACTTAAAAGACGGCGATAAGCACATTCAATTATTAGAACTGACTTTGCTGCCAGGTTTAATGGATATGCATGTGCATTTAACGAGCGATCCTACCGTACCGCGCAGTGAGCGAATTGGTCAATCGATTCCGCGTAAAGCAATTAAAGCGGCACACTTTGCCGAAAAAACACTGTATGCAGGTTTTACAACGCTGCGTAACTTAGGCGCAGAAGGCTACAGCGTGATTGCAGTACGCGATGGCATTAACGCAGGCGATATTGTTGGCCCGCGTATTTGGGCGGCTGGCCCGTCTTTAGGTGTTACTGGCGGTCACTGTGATAACAACCGTTTACCACCAGAAATGAAATACACCGCCGAAGGCGTTGCTGATGGCCCTTGGGCTGTGCGCGCTAAAGTGCGTGAAAACATTAAGTACGGTGCCAATGCCATTAAATTTTGCGCTACAGGCGGCGTATTTTCTAAAGGCACAAAAGTCGGTATTCAACAATATAGCCAAGACGAAATGAATGCCATTGTTGACGAAGCTCATTTACGTGGCCTAACCGTTGCAGCCCATGCACACGGCACCAGTGGTATTAAAGCGGCCATTGTTGCCGGTGTAGACAGTGTTGAGCATGTTAGCTTTGTCGATGACGAAGCCATTAAACTTGCAAAAAAACACGGCACTTGGTTCTCAATGGATATTTACAACACTGAGTACACCCTTGCCTTTGGCGAACAAAACGGGGTTGCAGAAGAAAACCTCAATAAAGAACGCCAAGTATCTAAAAAGCAACGTGATAGCTTTAACCGTGCAGTAAAAGCAGGCGTAAATATGGTATTTGGTACCGATGCAGCAATTTACCCTCATGGCGATAACGCAAAGCAGTTTTCGCGTATGGTTGAATTTGGTATGACACCGCTGCAAGCATTGCAGTCTGCCACCATCAATAGTGCCAAACTACTTAAAGCTGATAATCAACTTGGGCAAATCAAAAACGGTTTCTTAGCCGATATTATTGCCGTTAAAGGCAACCCGCTTGAAAACATTTCAGTACTTGAAGATGTACAATTTGTAATGAAAGACGGTAAAGTTTTTAAATAAGCCACAATGTTGGCTTTGCACTTGCAAAGCCAATCACACCTCATGTAACCATTTTGAAAACAAATTTACCAACAAAAAACACACCCGTTAAAAAAATGTATCTAGGTTAAAAAAATACTCATAATGGTTAAATAAAACTTGAAATGAAAATGTCTCGCATTATCATTGCCGAAAAATTTCGACAATTACCTATAATCATGACATATAAATATTCAATTTTAGCCCTAGCCTGCTTAAGCGCATTCAATGCAAACGCCAACGATTTAGACTCAGTTGAACGTATTACCGTTTACGACAAACAAAACCGTGTGGTACTTGAATCTGGCCTTGCCACAAAGTCAAATATGACCCTAATGGAAACACCTGCACCTGTTGTAGTTGTTGATCAAGAGCTTATCAACTCGCAAGGCGCAACTAACTTACAAGACTTAGTGCGTAACATCAGTGGTGTAACCCAAGCCGGTAACAACTACGGTATTGGTGATAACTTAGTGATCCGCGGTTTAGGCGCTAACTATACTTACGATGGCATGTATGGCGGTGCAGGCCTAGGTAACACCTTTAACCCTACACGCTCAATGACCAATGTTGAATCTGTAGAAGTACTTAAAGGCCCTGCAACAGGTTTATATGGTATGGGTAGCGCAGGTGGTGTTATCAACCTAATCGAGAAGAAACCACAATTTACTGAAAAACACACGGTAAATGCAGAGCTTGGTCAATGGGATAGCTACTCATTAGGCTTTGATAGCACAGCAGCATTAACCGATGACCTTGCTTATCGCGTTAACGCAAAAACCGCTCGCAGCGAGGGCTACCGGGACTTAAAAGACGACCGTGATGAAATTTATGGCGCGTTAAAATACGTATTAAGCGACAAACAAGACATCATGATTTCTGCCGCTTATATTAAAGATGCCATTGCCGTTGACTCAATTGGCCACCCTATTCGTATTTTTAACAGCGACTCAGTGAATGGCAAAACCGCAGGTGAAGTAACCGCTGCCGATTTAATTAACGACGCAACGGCACAAGGCCTGCAACTAACCGATCAGCAACGCCAACAATTAGCAGAGTCACTGGCAGCAAATGATGGCTTAACTCCTTACACCTTTGGTCATAACGGTATTATCTCGCCGATGGCAAATGATAACGAAGGCGAAGAGCTGCGCTTTAAGTTAACTCATAACTACTTTATTACTGATAATTTATTTTTAAATCAGCAATTACAATATCGTAATTACGAATCGAGCTTTGCCCGCCAAACGGGTGCTTATAACTATGTTTATTGGAACCGTAATGGCGTGATCAATGCCGAGCCGCGCGCTCCTTTAGTGGTTGATGACGTACTTTACCCATTTGCAGCGCGTCGCCAAGAATACCGCCAAGTAGAGGCTGACGAAAAATCATGGCAATACTTTGCTGACTTACGTTATGACTTTAGCTTTGCCGGAATCGATAACGAACTACTTGTAAACGCCAACTACGAAGACCGCGATATTCGTTTTAAACAATACTCAATTTACGATGCCGACAAGGTCATTAAAAACAAAGATGGAGAGGTAATTTACCAAGGTCAATTACCTTACATTTTTGATATTCGTAACCCGAACTGGGGCGAAGGCAGCTTTTACGACTACGATCCGCTAAAAACCAGCGATTACAACAAAAAGGTTCAAGCTTGGGGTGTGGGTATTCAACATGTTGCCTATATTCACGACACTTTCACAACCCGTGTAGGTGTTGCGTTTAACCGTATTAAACAAAGCTACGAACATTTTGGTGTTGATGCGCGCTACCGTGCTAGTGCCGCCGAGCCAACACCAGAAGCAGATACATCAGACAGCGGTATGACCTATAACCTAGGTGCAACCTACAAACTGAGCGATGATATTTCGTTCTTTGTAAACCACTCTAAAGGCCGCACAGCCTACAGTGTACTTGGTAGTGTGTCAGGTAACGAAGCGGACCGCGATGACGCCGAGTCAGTCAGTAACGACATTGGTATGCGTGTAAAAGCGTTTGACGATCAACTACTAGCATCACTTGTGGTATTTGATAGTGCTCGTACCAACCTTGAGTATGCCAACCCAGAGTACGAAGCCGGTGTATCTGATGCCTCAGTACCAAAAAGCTTTTACGATGGGGAAGAGCAAACCAAAGGTGTTGAGCTTGATTTAAATGCCGATTTAAACGAGCAGTGGAAACTTAACGTAAACGCGGTGTATCAAGACGCCCGCGATAAGAAAAACCCTAACTCATCATCTTTCGATACTCGTCAAAAAGGTGTGCCTTATGTAACAGCAAGCAGCTGGTTAAGCTATGACGCTAAATGGTTTAATTTAGCCGAGCCACTGACAATTAGCGCAGGCGTACAGTATGTTGATGACCGCAGCACAAACTCAACCTCGTTTGGTATTCCTGATGGCTACGTACCTAGCTACACGGTTTACGACGCCGCCATTCAATACCAAACAGATGATTGGAAACTACAGTTAAACCTAAATAACTTGTTTAACAAAACCTATTACTCAAAAGCAATGTTCTTAGGCGGTATGCCAGGAGAAGAGCGTAATGCTAAATTAACTTTTAGCTACACACTTTAATTGTGAATCGATAGCAAAAAGCGCGGCTTAGTTGGGTCGCGCTTATTTGTTTTCACAGAATTAATTATAGCTAGGAGCCCGTCAAATATTAGAATTAAGATAAATGTGTTTAGATCACAGGCGGCAAGAAACAGTCATTCTTATCATTAAATTTATGCTAAACATCCATAACAGTCTGATTTTCCATCACTGTCAAGAAAGCAACCTCTATATAATTTACACTGGTAGGCTCTGCAAAAATTTGTTATCAATAGATAGTTGTTGGCTTTAGTTTTGTTCAGTAGCTATGTGACAACGCCATCAATTGCAAAAGCGACATAGTTGACCTGATTGTAACTTACAAATTTAACCGAGCATCATAAAGGCTTGGGTGACAAGGAAGCAATTAAATGAACTCATTCGAATACCAAATAATAAATATCAATGGAATATTTAAGCTTCGCTCAACTAAAGAGAAAGAGCTTGAAGAAGTTTGTGTAAATTTTGGTAAGCATGGTTGGGAGCTAGCCTCGGTAACTTTTGACTGGTTTTTAGTTTCTTATAAATTATTTTTCAAACGTAGAGTTGAAGTTACGAATCACTCTTAAATTGTTTGTTAATTTTTGTATGCGACAGAAACTGTTTTAGCATTTCACCGACTAATTTTGGTGATTCTTGATGGGATGAATGAGCCGTCAATGGAATATTAGCAAGGCTACTACCTGCAATTTTTAACTTCAAGGCTACAGCTTCATCTAACGAAAATAGGAAATCGTTATCTCCCCTCATGATCAATGTTGGACAGCAGATTTTTTCGACCATGTCATACGGATAGCCCGACTCTGTTGTATCAAGCCAAACTGCTTTTACCGCGTCTACTAATTTAGGAAAATTCGGTTCAGGGTTTGAAGATTTGTAAAAAGCAACATCATCAGCAAATCTTGCAGCCCAAAAATCAGGCGTTAAGCCACTTAACAATTCTTTTGATGGATCATTTGCCTCTAGCCGCCACTGTGAACCGAGTGTAACCAAACAAGACACTCTTTCTGACTCTTGTGCAGCTAGCCGATAACCGACAATGCCGCCATCACTAAAGCCAAAAATTGAATATTTGTCAATATTCAGATAGCTAAGTACATATTGAATATCTTCTTGGTATTGCATGTAACTAAGTGGACTATTACCTAAAAAGGACTTGCCATGCCCACGAAAGTCGACACTTATCAACTGATATTCAGTAGCTACATATTGGTGAATACTACTTAGCTCATTTAATGAACCAAGACCACCATGCAGCATTAATAATGGTTCCCCATTAAGATTGCCCGAAACTTCGAAATAAATCTTCGATCCATTGACGTCAATATAACCGTTTCTATTTTTCATTTTATTAACCAGTTGTGTATGTATTAGTTTAACTTAAAAAACTCACACCTATTTGAGGGGCAAAAACGCTATTTCCAAGTCGCTGCATAGTTTCAATACTGAAATCGGCGCATATCAAAATGCTACGCGTACTAACCCTTTTTGAACTGTTTGTTATGCTACCTTTTCTCCATTGGGTGATCTAGATTTAATTGAAGAAGATTCCATGTAGCTCTAAAAACATAGCTACCGTTCCATAGTCTTGTTCTACCGACTCTCGGACGAAGTTAATACCAATCGATTTCGATCGAAAAAATAACTATTGTAGCATTTATATGGCACGAGTTTGGGCTGCATAATCAATTGTTGGATTGAGTACTACTAGCCAAGCCGTTCAGCTATAGTCTGTTTTCATTACACCAACTTTACCTAGATATGCGATTATATTTTTTACACATAAAGTAAATGTCTGCCAAAAAAGTTAAACGGGTTAACTGCTCAGCTTAAAGCGTCATCACAATATGAGCTGTGATATCGCCTTTTAGCATGCCGTCAAAAATATCGTTGATATCTTCAAGGCGTTTTTCTTTAATTGTTTGTTTAACAAAACCTATTACTCAAAAGCAATGTTCTTAGGCGGAATGCCAGGTGAAGAGCGTAATGCTAAATTAACTTTTAGCTACACACTTTAATTGTGAATCGATAGCAAAAAGCGCGGCTTAGTTAAGCCGCGCTTTTTTGTTTGGATTTTTGATATTAAACATAAGATGATAGATTATAAATGACAGATAATTTTGCAGGGATTTTGTGAATTTTAAGACAATTTTTCTAGTTACAACGCTAGTTTCATTTAAAGGAATCACAATGGAAAACACATACTTCACATGGGCGGCGTTTTCTAAAAATTATAACGATGAAATTAATAGTGCAGATTCTGTTTATTTCAGCATGGAGTCGAATGGCTTAACACCGTATTCAATGCTCGCTTTCGATTTTCATTTTCTTTCTGACAGTAAAGCCAAATTAAATAATTTGGCTTTACTTCTGAAAAATAGTTACGGATATGAAGTTTTAGAGCCAGTTAAGACCGAAAATGGTGTATGGGATTTATCAGGAAAAACGAGTCCCTTCCCTGTAACCGCAGATAACTTGGTGTATTGGACATTAGATATGTACAAAAGAGGATACGAGTTTGATGCAAAATTTGATGGGTTTGGAGCGCCATTCGATAAAAACAATCAATTTTTTCCGCCATTTGAGGCAACAACAGCAGACGAATTTTTTAACAAAGGTTTTGATTACTATAATCAAGGCAATCTTTCTGCTGCCATTGCGCAATGGACAAATACACTTAAAGTGAATAGCAAAGACGTAGACGCTCTTTATTCGAGAGCGATAGCAAAGAATGAATTATATGCTTCTAATGCTGCAATGATTGATTATGATAAAGCGATAGAGATTGCACCAAACTTTTCTAGCGCATTATTAAATAGAGGAGCGTTAAAAGATGACAACGGCGATCATCTGGGGGCAATTGCTGATTATGATACTGTAATTGAAATTATCCCGAAGGATGAAATTACATTGCAGCGCGCTTACGCTAATATGGCAAACTCTTTCAAAGCTTTAGGCGATTTAAAAGCCGCTTGTCAGAATTGGAAAAAAGCAAAAGAGCTTGGTGCAGATTACGTTAATGCACTACTAGCGGAATACTGCAAGAGTTAGATAGGCTATTACAGTCTGTACTGTAACTTCGATGAGAGTTGATAGGATAACAGCCAAACTTTAGCTATACATGTTATGAAATACCAAAAGGTCTGCCATTGAAATACTACAATTCGACAATTATAAAGACTGCAGCAAAAGCATCGTTCTTTTATATCTCTTGGCTAGTTGCATTAATCGGTATTCCAATAGTGTTTTTTAGGGATGGACTTGATCTCACTGAAAAAGCCTTATTATTCACAGGGTTTCTGTTATTTTTCTGGTTGATGTATTTGCTTTTATGTATTTTATTTCATCGATTTAGTATGCGAAATGAACAAAGTCGTATCAGCTATTTAGCTAAAGAGGATATTGAAAAGGGTAAAGAACTAGGTACATATTTGGATGGTTGGTAAGCATTCAAGTTTTATAAATTTGAGTATGTACAGTCTCATTTATAAATTAACCCGACAGGTTAGATAGTTTCTAACTGGTGTAGCATTTATATGCTTAAACGAGTATCGTCGAATTTAAAAAGAAATTCCTTTTCAATTTCAAGATTAGCACCCGCTTTAGCCAATTGTGATTGTTTAAAACAAAGAATGAGTAATATGAGCTTTTATTGGGTTATTAATTTTCGTCATTCAACTCAAAATCCAATCTGACTTGCATTTCCTTTTGAACAACTGGAACACCATTTACAACTTTAGGTTTGAATTTCCATTTCTCCAAGGCAATAACAGCTTCTTTATCAAAAACAATAGACGGATTTGACTCAAGAACTTTGATATTAATAGGATTTCCATTGCTATCAATATCGAACGAAAGCAAAACCCAGCCTTTTGGAACAGGTTCCACATCAGAAGAAGCACACCCCGATAAAGCATAGATAAGACAAATCAATATTAACTTTTTAATTTTGAACATCCTTTTGACAGTTAACGACCCATTTAGGTTGTAAGTAATACAACGGGATCTTACGCTCTAATAATTAAGCACATAATCAACGTTTGATAAATTGCTTATTAATCCCACCAAACTGCTACTGGGCGGGTTTCAGCGGGTATTTCATAAGCCTCGTAATCTTGATTAACAAAGCCCTCCCAAATTTCGTCGGGTTTTAAGTGTTCAGGGAACCATGAACCTACCTCAGATTCAGAAGCAGAGGTCATTATGTACACTGAATCCGAAAATGGCCAATCTGGATCATTAAAAGCAGACACTTGGATTCTAATATCCTTTCATCAGGTCGGTGGCTAATAGCCTTAAATACTTTGAAAAATTCATTGGGATGCGGAATATCAATTAAATTGCATCCTATGCTTCCTACTACATCGTTTCCATCGAAAAACTCATCAATTGAAAGTAATGGTATTGGTGTCTCCAGGTCATCTGGATGACCGTTGCGACATACTCTCTTAGTGATTCGTTCTAGTGCTTCCATGGATAGCTCTCTCCTAATTTATAATAAACTTATAGTTCGCTGACACTATTGAACACAGTGAAAACAGCCAACTATTAATTTACCCACTTTATTACCTTGTTATATACCTTTTACTTATGTGTCCTTATTTTAGGAAGTTGTATTTGTAATATCACAAATGCAGGAATCAACGGTAAAAATGCCAACCAAGATAATGGAGTAACTACCCAAAACCAGATAAACCAAGCTTCTGCGATAATTAAAAGAAGTAATTTACTAATGCGCTTGAAAAGCATGCAGTCACCGATAGCTAATAAAGGTAAACCAAAACATAACGAGCCAAATAAGACTATAAATGGGTGAGGAGTCTCAATTTGAATGTTCTTTATCACAGAAAAGTAAAATTCGTTGCCATAGCTAAATAACAATGGGCTCATTAGTAAAAGCACCCAAACTGCGCTCCAGTTAGTATTACGCTGATGCTTAGAGTGGATTTTATTTTTTTCTTGAAGCTTGCTCAATGCATCCATTTAGCTCAGGCTCTCTCTAGGTAGATAACGAAAAAATATGTGCTATTATACTTGGTTAAAATTAGTCACCAGAGCGCACGCCAAGGTTTTGACTCCAAACTAGCGGTAGCGAGTGCAATAATTTGTTTGTTATACTTTTGACTGAGCAAAAAACTGCCTCATCCCAGTGCTATAAAACACATAGTACGCCCAAAAAGCAATTAATGCCCCACCTATTACTACCCCAGTTAAAGAATAGAAAGACATGAAGGCAATAATAGATGCCCAGTATAAAAAAGTACCTACACGGCCAGCCCAGTGTTTATTCACTGAAGCGAAGCAAATTGAAATGATTAGTATGCAAAATAATAGGAAACCAGGTGCCATGCCTGTTAACCAAAATTCTTGGTAAGTAAGGCTGCGCCCATTCAACGAATACTCTCCGTTTGGCCAAGGCCAGAAAGCAAAAAGTACCATTAGTGAATATGTAATTGAGTTAAGCATATGCTGAAACTGGAATAACTTTGGCATCCCTTTCGTTTCTTTGAATACTCTAATGAATTTATTAAAAAATCATCTGTGATGCCTGTTCGACGTATAACAATTTTATATTGCGCGCTTCGCGCATCTTTCTGCAGATGTCACGCTCATGTATTAATAAATCTATTCTTAACAAATAACGTATGTATTACCAACTATAATTTTTTATTAATACTAGAGAGATTCAGAAAGATAAATTGCGCTCATCGCTTATTTTTTTGAATATGGAAGCACAACAAGAAAACTAATATATTTACACAGTCCCTCGTATTGGTAATAACATAAAAGTTATGTGGTATGTCAGATTTATGGAGTTTAGCCAATAGCATTAAATGCATAGCACTGAATCGGATCACTCAAAGCAGACCTATTGAGTAATTACGTTAACTCATCTAGGGTAATAACGGGTTACAACCCCCCTATTTTCTAGCATATGAAAAACTGTCAGATTCAATTGATTACTCAACAAACCTGACAGCATTAACTAACTCAGCTTAAAGCGTCATCACGATTCGGCCTGTGATATCGCCTTTTAACATGTCGTCAAATATATCGTTGATATCTTCGAGGCGTTTTTCTTCAATAATGGCTTTAACTTTACCTTTCGCTGCAAAGTCGAGGCATTCTTGTAAGTCTTTGCGCGTACCAACGATAGAGCCTACAACAGACACACCATTTAATACAGTATCGAAAATTGGCAATGGCATATCTTCGGGTGGTAAACCTACAAGCACGCATTTACCGCCACGGCGCACGCTTTTATAAGCTTGCTCAAAACCGGGTTTTGATACGGCCGTACACACAACGCCATGTGCCCCGCCTACTTGTTCAAAAATGGTTTCTGAAGGCACTTGCTTCATAAAATCTATGGTGATGTCTGCGCCAAGCTCTTTGGCTAGTGCCAACTTGCTCTCGCCGGTATCAACGGCAATCACATTAAAACCCATTGCTTTCGCGTATTGCACTGCTAAGTGCCCAAGGCCTCCAACACCAACAATTGCAACCCAGTCGCCCGCTTTGGCATCAGTCACTTTAAGCGCTTTATAGGTTGTAACCCCCGCACAAAATAGTGGTGCGGCTTCTGCAAAGCCTAATCCTTCAGGAATTTTAACCACGTAATCGCCATGGGCTACACAGTACTCGGCGTAACCACCATCGACTGAATAACCTGTGTTGTGCTGCTCAAGGCATAAAGTTTCTTTACCTTCTAAACAAAACTCACAATGACCACAGGCGCTATATAACCAAGGAACACCGACACGGTCGCCTACTGATAGGTGTTTAATGTTTGCGCCTACTTTTTCGATAGTACCTACCCCTTCATGGCCCGGTACTAATGGCATTTTCGGTTTTACTGGCCAATCTCCATGACAAGCATGTAAATCTGTGTGGCACACTCCACACGCGGCAATTTTAACTAGCACATCGTTAATTCCCACCTCTGGGCATGGGATATCTTCGATTGTTAATTTACCTTTGTACTCTTTATTTACTGCAGCTTTCATAACGTTCCTCCATGGTATTATTGGATTTCAGCCTATACGATAAACTTATTAACTGTCACTATTATTGATCCACATCAAATAGCTAATCACTGCGGCATTTAATTAAAATACACTTTAAACTCAATAACTTAAAAATAAACAATGGCGTATATACACTTTAGTAGTAGCAGATTGCATAGTGGCTATTTCTTTTAGTTATACCCCGAGAGTGCTAGCATTTAATTTCTGAAATTTTTGAATACTAAAAATTATGAGCCTATCTGAAAAAAACTTAGCTTTTGTTATGCACTGCGGTGAAATGGGTAGCCGTTGGGGCTTTAACCGCACCATTGGTCAAATGTGTGGATTATTAACCATTACTAAAGAGCCAATGACCGCCAATGAAATTGCCGATACCTTAAGTATCTCGCGCGGAAACGTAAGTATGGGTATTAAAGAGCTACAGTCTTGGCGCTTAATTAAAGTGCATCATATTCCGGGTGACCGTAAAGAATACTACGGCCCTGCTGGCAGCATTTGGGATATGGCCAACCGCGTATTCGAAGAGCGTAAAAAGCGCGAGATAGACCCTACCCTTAGCCTGCTTCGCGATAACATTTTAGAAGAAGCCCACAATGATGATGAACGCTTTGCTCAGCAGCAAATGCAAGAAATTCATGACCTGCTCGAAACTGTAACTAAATGGTCTGCAGAGCTACAACGCTTAAGCCCTGAACAACTTCAAAGCCTAATGAAACTAGGCTCTGGCATTGGTAAAGTGCTTGATTTTAAAGATAAGATTTTGAAAAAACCAGGGAAAGGGGATTAAGTTAGCGAGTTGCTAGGGGAAAGTTTGTAGGAGGCGTTTCAACGCCGAATATTTGAGGTTCACGGTTGAAGCCGTTCCTACGGGACTCACCGTAGGCGTGAAACTTGTTTCGCGCGCTCTCTTGTAGGCCGTGCTTTAGCGCGTTTTGAACGGGTAATCATAACTACACTTGCCTTTGCTATACTAATGACTAAGCGTTTATTTACGTTCTGACTTAAATGGATATTAAGCTATGTATAAACAGACAGAAATAAATTACTCGTTAATTATTATTTTATTAGTGATTAGTACCTTTATAATTTTTTCGCCTGAACTGGCTGACCTCAAAATAATTATATTATCGATAAACCTGCTTGTTACTTTGTTGTTCTTTTCACTAACAATAGTAATCGATGAGCAAAAGCTTCGTTGGTATTTTGGATTTGGGGTTATTCGCAAAGATGTTGAATTATCACAAATTGCAGAGACATCAGCATTCAAAACAAAGTGGTATCAAGGAATTGGCATTCGTATGCTAAGTGATGGTTGGTTATACAATGCGTCAGTTGGACAAGCGGTTAAAATAACTTTAGCTGACGGAAAAAACATATACCTTGGCTGTAAAAACGTTGATGCACTGCAACAAGTACTCAATGTAAAGGTTTAAAATTGTATCGAGGGGAAAGTTACAAGAGCAAAGTTAGCAAGTATAGTTTAATAAATTTATATTTTTCCTCTTAAGCGCAGCGCCTCTTGGCCTCTTTGTGAGTAATTCACTTAGAGATCTTTTGCAGTAGTAATATTTAACATAAAAAGCGCGAGATAAACTCGCGCTTTCTGCAAATCCCCTAGTACCTAGTGCCTAGCAACTAGTTACCTAGTTACCTAGGCTCTAGTATCTAATTACTTAATCGCTGGGTAACCGATGCGATCTGATAAGTAACCAACACTGGTTGCAAAGTAATACGAACGATTCCAGTGCATAAGTGCTTTGTAATTATCGTAGGCTAGATACATACGGCCGTTTACGTCATCTGGCATTACCATTGCGGCGGTAACATCAACGTTTGGTAAGTCGCTACCATCCATTTTACGAACACCGATTGCTTGCCAATCAGCAAGGCTACGCTCTGAATCTTTCCAATACTCTAACCATTGGCTGCGTGTTCTAGTGCCACGCTTAAGAATATTTGCGTTATCAAAGCCTGCTGGTAGTTTAACTTGGCGACCCCAGGTTAAATCATCGTTCCACCCTGCTTGTTTGAGGTAATTTGCAATTGAAGCGAATGCGTCTTCTTCTGTGGTCCAAATGTCTTTGCGGCCATCACCATTGTAATCAACAGCGTAGGCGTTAAATGAGGTTGGCATAAACTGAGTTTGCCCCATTGCACCAGCCCATGAGCCTTTGAACTTATCTAGGGTAATGTGACCCTCTTTTAAGATATCAAGCGCTGCCCAAAGTTGGTTTTTATACATGGTTTCGCGGCGACCATCAAAAGCAAGTGTAACTAATGATGCAATGACACTGTGACCACCTTGGATTTTACCAAAGTTACTTTCAAGGCCCCAAAGTGCAACAATAAAGCGTGCTTGAACGCCGTATTCTTTAGCGACTTTTTCAAGAACGTCTTGATTTTCTTTGTATAGCTTACGCGCGCGGTCAATTTTCCATTGCGGCACACGTTTTGGTAAATAAGTTTCGAGGGTTTCTTTTACTTCAGGCTGATTTTTATCAGCTGAGATCACTTTCTTTTTGAATTTAGCTGTTGCAAGTGCTTGGTCAACTAAGGCTTCATCATAGCCTTTTTCAAGTGCTTCTTTTTTTAATGCTGCAACGTAAACGTCAAAATCAGCTTGTGTCTTTTGTTCTGCCAATACTGAAGTACTTAGTGAAGCACTGAGTAAAATGACGGCAAGTTTTTTAATCACTCTCAACTCCCTTGTCTTTTTTAAATTGGGTTAACAGATTTTCTTCCGGCGGAGGTAATTGCAAGTAGAACCCTTGGTCAATTAACGCTTGCTTAACCGCGTCTAAGTCTGCCACACCTAACTTTTCGCGGCTTGCTAGATTAATCATCATCACGTACTTAGGTTGACCAAACGTTTCTAGTAATGGTTCAGGTACGCGTGAAAAATCATCTCTTTTTTCTACAAAAAGGTATGTATCCGCTTTTTTAATACTTTTATACACCGCAGTTAGCATTATGGCCCTATAATATCTTGCTTAACGAAGGCGCACACTATAACATGAGTGATATAATAAGTTAGAAAAAATAGATTAGATTTTTAATGTATATGCCTTGTTCAGCCTGTGTTTATACTTAAATAATGCTAATCCAGACAATTCAATTGAGCGTGTATGTCGGAACAAATTTTTGAATTAAAAGGGAACCTTTTTACGTTATCTGTTTTACATTTATTTTCAGCAGATACAGCCCTTTTAAGTAAGCAGTTAGATGAGAAAATCGCCCAAGCACCTAAGTTTTTTGCCGGTGCGCCTATCGTAATCAACTTAAGCGACGTACAAGATGAAGCGCTTGATTTCTCTTTCTTAAAATCAATGTTAAGCGGCCTTTCGTTAAACCCTGTTGGGGTTTGTAACGGCTCTCAAGAGCAAAACGAAAGCGCAAAAGCTGCGGGCCTGTCGGTGTTAAATTATTCACAAGACGTTAAGGGTGCAACCGCTAAACAACAAACAAATACATCTATCGTTGAAAAAACCGTTCACCTGCCTGCGCAAGTCATTCATGGCACTGTTCGTTCGGGCCAGCAAGTGTATGCAAAAGACCGCGACCTAATCGTAATTGGTGCTGTAAGTCATGGCGCCGAAGTGATTAGCGATGGCAACGTGCACATTTATGGCACCCTTCGCGGCCGTGCAATTGCAGGGGCTAAAGGTTACAACGAAGCAAATATATTTTGCCAAAAATTAGAAGCAGAACTTGTTTCGATTAATGGTAGTTATTGGATCAGCGACTCTCTACAAGGTGAACACTGGGGCAGCGCAGTACAAATCCAACAAAAAAATGATTCATTAGAAATTTCAGCTTTGGTTAAAGGATAAATCTCATGGCAAAAGTGATTGTCGTTACTTCTGGTAAAGGTGGTGTTGGTAAAACCACATCGAGTGCTGCGATTGGCACAGGTTTAGCGCTTAAAGGCTTTAAAACCGTTATTATCGACTTTGATATTGGTCTACGTAATCTTGACCTTATCATGGGTTGTGAACGCCGTGTTGTTTATGATTTCGTAAACGTAATCAATGGCGAAGCTAACCTAAATCAAGCACTTATTAAAGATAAGCGCGTTGATAAGCTACATATTTTACCTGCCTCACAAACCCGTGATAAAGACGCCCTAACCCGTGACGGTGTTGAGCGCGTACTAAACGAGCTGAAAAAAGATTTTGATTACATTGTGTGTGATTCTCCAGCGGGTATCGAAGCTGGTGCAATGATGGCAATGTACTTCGCTGATGAAGCGATTGTAACAACGAACCCAGAAGTATCATCAGTACGTGACTCTGACCGTATTCTTGGCATTTTACACAGCAAATCAAAACGTGCTGAAGAAGGCCTTGAAAGCGTAAAAGAACATCTACTATTAACTCGCTATAATCCTGAGCGTGTTGAAAAAGGCGAAATGCTTTCGGTAGAAGACGTACAAGAAATCTTAGCGATTAAACTACTGGGCGTTATTCCTGAATCACAAGCTGTACTTAGTGCATCAAACTCTGGTCAACCGGTTATCCTTGATGGTGAATCGGATGCAGGCCAAGCGTACACAGATGCAATCAATCGTTTATTAGGCGAAACTGTTGATTTTCGTTTCTTAGACGTAGAGAAAAAAGGCTTATTTAAACGGATTTTTGGAGGTTAATGTGTCTTTACTTGACTACTTCCGCTCAGAAAAGAAAAGCAGTGCGTCATTAGCAAAAGAGCGATTGCAGATCATTGTCGCGCACGAACGTTCACAGCGTGGTACACCAGATTACTTACCACAGCTAAAACAAGACATCCTTGATGTTATTCGTAAATACGTGAATGTAAACACTGATGCAGTTCAGGTGCAGTTTGACCAAAACGAAGATGACTTAGCCGTACTTGAGCTAAACGTCACCTTACCTGACGAAGAAAAGAAATAGTCAAAATTGGGCGCTTAGTTTTTTAACAGCGCCCTTTTTTTATTTCTGCCACTGCATATGAAACTCATAGTCCTCTTCGCCTAGAGTTTTAAACCCTGCCCGTTGATATAGCCCATACGCTGGATTCGCTTTTAGCACCGTTAAATTAATCTCTGCTGTTTGTGCTTTGAGTGCATCTAACACCTTAGTGCCTAACCCTTTGCCCTGCTCTTTAGGTGCAATTTGAAGCTGTAATAAACTGATTGCTTGGTCACTCACAATGAATTTGGCTGCGCCTACACATTGCCCATCATTTAACACTAAATGACTGTGCTCAAAATGCTCTGCCACTCTTGCTTGATGTTGCTCAAGTGATAAAAATAACCCCTGATTTTCTAAGTGCTCAACCATGGTATTTAATCTTAAGTCGAGTAAATAGGCTTTGTCTTGCTCTGTAGCTGTTACAAATTCAATCATTATTGTCTTAAAAAAGAAAAAGGTACTTTAATAAAAGTACCTTTTTAGGTTGCAACAAACAACATGCCTATGGTTAAAAGTTATAATTTGCGCCTAAGTAAAAACGGCGGCCCGAATATTGGTTATAGGTAAAGCGATTGCTTTGTTTCCAGTATCCTTCTTCTATTTCTTCAGTTAGGTTCACCACTGAGGCGGTAAACGAAAGATCCTCTGTTAGGTTATATGAGGCATTTACATCTAGCTGACCATAGTCTTTGGTATACAAGTTGTAGCCTTGGTGAATACCATTGGCACGGTCATCTTTCCAGTTGTAAGACGCACGAACACTAAAGTCGTCATTCTCAAAATACACCGACACATTATATTGGTGCTTAGCCGTGCCTGGTATTTCGGCCTCTGTTTTTTGTCCGTCTGTCGAGACTTCGCTGGTACTGGTATCTGTGTAGGTATAGTTAGTTAAAATACCAAAACCATTATCAAACGAGTGCTGGAAGAACAGCTCTAAGCCTTCTGATTTTGCATCACCCCCGCCCACTTTGGTGTTCATTTCGACCTCAATTGGGCCGTTACAACAATCGTGTTCACGCTCTACAATTTCTACTGTCGAGATTGGTAAGTTAGAAATATCTTTAGAGAATAATGTCGCACCCACTGCAGAACCATCGCCGTAATACCATTCAATACCTAAATCGAATTGGTCAGATAACATAGGTTCAAGGCCTGTGTTTACCGAGGTACCATTACCACGGCCTGTCCATGAATCTGGCGAGTTAATATTAACTGGAGGACCGTAAGACTCTGCTTGGCTTAAGTCTGAATAGCTCACTCTTGCCATGGTGCGTGCTGCGGCAAAGCGCACCACAAGATCTTCGGTTGCATCCCATGCAAGGTTAAAGCTTGGTAGTACTTCACTGCCATCGCTGCTGCGCTCGTTTGGATCCGTGTCGTCATCGTCTTGACCAATGACATCATCGTAGGTCAAGGTGCTTAGCTCTGTATTTACATAGCGCACACCGACATTACCGCGGAAATCTTGCCATTCAAAATCAGCTTGTGTGTAAACAGACCAAATTTTCTCTTCAAGGGCGTACGTGCCCGAAAGTGTTGGCACCACTGTCTGGCTAAAGTTTTCTTTTAAGTAATCATCCAGCGCTCTAAAATCAAACGCTAAAAAGTTAAATGCGCCAGTATCACCTGCACTGTTATCAACCACATGGTCGCTTACCAATGTTGGCGCATCTGGGTGAAAATCTGGATTATGGAACCACTCAGTGCCTGGCAAGTAACCGCGGTAACCGCCGTTATCAGAGATGCCGTCATCCCAACGAAAGTCGTTACGAATACCTTTAATTTCGTGGTCGCGGTATTTACCACCCACATAAACACGAGTGAAAAAACTGCCATCAAGGTCAAATTTTACATCTGTTTGAATGTAATCTTCTGAGTCTTCATTTTCAGATGAGTAAGAGTCAAACCAATCATAATACTGGTATGCTTCTTTATCGGTGGCTAAATCAGTCGACACTTTGTAGCTTGGTTTACCGTTTTCAATTGACCATAACCAGCTGTTTACTGAGCCTAAACGCGCATCAATATTGGCGTAGGTTTCTTTTGAGGTGCCGCCTTCAGCTTCAGTATGACCAAGTTTTACTGTAATGCTGTAAGTATCGCCATAATAAGTACCTTCAAAATCATAGGTGTTTGATTTTGACTCGCCAAAACGCTCACGCCCTGTTAACTGCGGTGATAACAAGCCACGGCGAACAGCCACACCACCATTTACATCGGCATCACCCCAATTATTATCATTAAGTAACCCATTATCGCCATTACCGTAGGCAACCACGGTATCGCCATCAAGCACAATGCCGTAATACGGGTTGTGGTTATCGTTCCACTCGGCAAAAGTAATACTTTGCCCAGTTTGGTCGTAGCCTAACTTAGCACCAAAATAGTTAAAGTTTAAATCAAGTCTATTACTCGGTGCCCACTGAACAGCCACTTGATAACCATCGCGTGTACGGTCTTGGTTTGAATTATTAACACTCATCGCACGAGGTGCCCATACATTGTTGTACACTTCGCCAGTGGCTTGGTCTACCAGCGCTGGGCGCTCTGCCCCTTCAACGGTATCTGAGTGAAAACGCCAGTGTGATGCGTTGTTAGTGATGGTTGTTACGGTGCGGTCTTGACGAGTAAAACCGGCCAGTACACCAAAGTTTTCGTCGTCATTTTTCCATGAATACAGCACGTTGACTTGCGGCTTAGTGTCTTCAGACACATCATCGTAAGTCACCTCGGCACTTAACGCCCCTGAATTTGCTTCCATCTCAAGCGGTTTTCGGGTGTGTAAAATAACCGTACCACCAATACCGCCTTCATCGATGCGTGCTTCTGCACTTTTGTACACTTCTACACTTTTGATCATGCTTGAAGGCAATAACGTGTAATTAAAACTACGGGTAGGAGTACCAGAACCTGATGAAGCAATATAGTTACCGTTTAATTGGGTGAGAGTCCAATCCGGTGACGTACCACGAATACTCACGCGGCTACCTTCGCCACCGTCGCGGTCAATCAAAACGCCCGATACACGTTGCAATGAATCAGCGACGTTTTTATCAGGAAACTTACCAATATCCTCCGCGGTGATTGCATCAACTGTAGCCGTTGAAAGTCGTTTCATTGCTAAGTTTTCTGCAGTTGAAGAACGAATACCTCGTACTTCAATCACTTCTACATCTTCATTTACTTGCTCTGCAGCGTAACTTGAATTAATTGCCGCCAGTAGCGAAATTAAAATTGCATTACGCTTAAAATGCCTTCCTTGCCCTTTTGTTTTTATTACAGTTTGCTTGCCCATGCCTATCTCCAGTTGTGTGTTCTGTTTTGTTTAAGAGCCTTTAATACCAACCCGCAATAATACTTAGTCATTTTGAGGGATTAAACCTGTCGCTAACTGCGTTAAAAATTTCTGATTTAGAACAACTAAATAACGAAATTTTTGCCTTGTTATCAACAAGGTTTTCTTGCCTCAAAATAGACCATTTAATTAAGCGAATTGGTATAACCTCCCAAAAAACGATTTATTGTTGTCGGTTTTTAAACTGATTATCGGTAGTTAACAGCTTGTTAAACTCAAACTCAGAATAGGGTGAGCGGTCAAAAAGTGATAATAAAAATTCGGTGAGAGATATGACAAAATCGGCGTTTGGAATATTTTATATTCATTTTTATAATTTCTGCTTTATAGTTAGGCCTGTCGTTGCAGAGCTAGTTCACTCATCAACACAGACTTAGTTAAAATAGTAACCAATTGATAGTAAACACCAAATTATTTTTCATTACAATTTTAAGTTTACGTTAAATTAATTAACTAATGAGTAGGTGTAATAGATATGGTAAAAACACGCCCATGAACAATGGTAAATTTCTTGAAGTATGCCTAAACGAAGGGTGCTTAAAGCAGCTTGTTAACAACATTTCAATGGCCAGTAACTTAGGCGCAAAACGCTTTGAGTTATGCAGTAATTTACACCTAGGTGGCTTAACACCAAGTGTTAATGCGATTGACTGTGCTGTTAAAAACCTGACTAATAGTGCAGAGTTAGTGGTGATGATACGCCCCGAAGCAGGCAACTTTTTCGTTAGTGCTGAGTGTCACCAAGTTATGCAAAAACAAATAACAATGGCAGCGAACGCGGGAGCTCATGGCGTAGTATTTGGTGCAGTTAAAAACGGTGGACTTGATTTAAAAGTGACCCGCTCTTTAGTTGCCACAGCCAAACAGCATGGCCTAATGGTGACCTTTCACCGTGCATTCGATACCCTTACAAACCCGTTAAGCGCACTTGAGAAACTGATTAGCTTAAAGGTTGACCGCATCTTAACAGCGGGCACGCCATGGCAAAGCGATCAAACTGCATTTGATGGTCTAAATCAGCTCAACACATACTTAGCACACAGCGCTAATCAGATAGAAATTGTTATGGGGGGTGGCGTTACTTTAGAAAACGCGGCAACACTTTGGCAATTAATAAAAAACCATTCAGCAAAGGCGGCTGTGCATGTACACTCATGCGTGCACAACGAAAATGGTGCAATTAATGCTGAGGCTATCAATAAGCTACTTTCAAAGGATTAAGCATGGCAACGTATTTTTTAGGTATTGATGGCGGTGGCAGTAAGTGTAAAGTTCGTTTAGAAAACGAAAACGGCTCATTGCTGAGTGAAGCCATAAGTGGTTCAGCAAATGTGGCCACCAGCTGTCAACAAAGCCAAGAGTCAATACTTCACGCTACTGAACTTGCATTTCTTGAGGCTGGGCTTGCCTTAAGCGAGCTGAAAAACACTTATGTGCATGCAGGGCTTGCCGGAGCTAATATCGACTCTGCCTATCAAGCTATGACCAAGTGGCAGCACCCTTTTGCCAAGTTTACCCTATCAACAGATATGCTGATTGCCTGTAAAGGCGCGCATCAACACCATGATGGCGCAGTGATTATTCTGGGCACGGGCTTTTGTGCGGGTTACCAGCAGCAAAACCAATTTAGCGAATTAGGTGGCTATGGTTTATTACTGAGCGATGGTGCCAGTGGGGGTTGGTTAGGCTTACAACTTTGCCGTAAAGCATTTGCAGTACTTGATGGTGTTGCGCAAAGTTCTGCCGCAATAAATACCCTACTCACCCAGCTTAACTGCGACTCAAGCCAAGCGTTAAGTCAGCGTTTAATATCAGCGCGCCCTGCAAAGCTTGCCAAATTTGCGCCACTCGTTTTTAGCCATTCTGACGATGCTTTTTGTCAGCAATTAATCAATGAAGCGTGCGCATACATTAGCCGCTATATCGCTTACTTTGAAAAACAAGGTATTGAAAAAGTCACCTTGATGGGCGGCATTGCCAGTGCCATCACGCCTTACTTAACTGATGCCAGTAAAGCGCATTTAACTCCCGCCCTTGCCAGTGCAGAGCAAGGGGCTATTTTAATGGCGAGAGAGGCAATTTAATCGCCTAATTGCGAGCGCATTTGTGAGGGAATTTCACCAAACAAACGCCGAAATTGTTTGCTGAAGTAACTTGGCTCAGAAAACCCACACTGGTAGGCCACTTGTGAAATAGGCAGTTGCGTTTCAATCAGTAGCTTGCGGGCATTTTCGAGACGCACTTCGTTAATAAATTGATTAGGTGTTTTTGCTAAATGCTTTTTAAAGCGGCGCTCTAAAGCACTTACCGACAAATGTGCAAGCTCTGCTAATTCATCAATGCTGATCTGACGATGATAATGCTCGCGAATAAATTTTACCGGCTCTTCAATTGCCCTTACATGAGAAAGCGCTTTTGAGGTTTTTTGTAGATGTCGGGTTACTCCGTAAGTGCCAATCACATGGCCATCGTGATCTTTTAAAGCATGCTTTGATGTAGAAAACCAACCAAGCTCACCTTGCTGGGTTTGGTTAAGCTCTAAACGGTCAGTCACTATGTAGCCTTCCATCACCCGTTTATCGTCATTGACGTACTGAAACGCAAGGTGCTTTGGTGAAAAATCGAAGTCTGTTTTTAGCAATATTTGCTCCAGTGTTTTATAACCCTGATGCTCAATAAAATGCTGATTACAATGCAAGATTCTACTATCTGTGTCTTTTACCCAAAAGAGGATATCTGGCAGTAAATCAAATGCAGCAATTAGCTGATTTACGCCAGCTTTTTTTATTATTTCTTGAATATCCATCGCTTAATTTTGTCTCAATAAAGAACAGCTCTATATATTTTAAACGCCGATTTTGTTGCATTGTCAACCGAATTTTTATTAGCGCTTATTGGCTAAGCTTTCCTATTATCAATAACATGACATTAACAGTAGCAGACGCTATTTAAATTTAGGAGCGCTTAAGATGAGCAAAGCTAAGATCCGCATGGCAATGGTAGGCGGTGGCGATGGTGCCTTCATTGGCGCTATTCATCGAATTGCAGCGCGATTAGACGGAATGATAGAGCTTGTTGCAGGCGCATTCAGTTCAGACGCAAAAAAATGTAAAGCAACTGGCGAACTACTTGGGCTTGATAGCAGCCGTTGCTACGACAGTTACCAAACGCTTTTTGCCGAAGAAGCAAAGTTACCTGCTGATGAGCGTATTGATTTTGTGGCTATTGTTACGCCAAACCATTTGCATTTTCCGGTCGCGCAAATGGCGCTTGAACATGGTTTTCATGTGCTCTCAGATAAACCTGCAACGCTTACTCTCGCAGAAGCAGAGCAATTACAAAGCATTATTACAAAACAGCAAGTTTTATATGGGTTGACTCACACTTACACCGGTTACCCTATGGTCAAAGAAGCCAAGCATCGCGTAAAAGCAGGCGAGCTCGGCAGCATACGTAAAGTCATTGTTGAGTACACTCAAGGCTGGTTAGCACACAGCGAAGACGAAGGTTCAAAACAAGCGAGCTGGCGTTTAGACACCAGTAAGTCTGGCATTAGTTGTTGCATGGGCGACATTGGCGTGCATGCAGCTAACTTAGCCGAGTATGTTTCTGATCTCGAAATCACCGAGCTTTGCGCCGATTTAAATCATGTGGTTGAAGGCCGAGCCCTTGATGATGATGGCACTGTTCTTCTTAGATTCAATAATGGTTGTAAAGGCGTTTTACTGGCAAGCCAAATTGCTATTGGCGATGAAAACAACTTACGCCTGCGTGTTTATGGCGATAAAGCCAGTCTTGAGTGGTCGCAACTTGAGCCTAATAGCTTATGGCTACGAGGCCACAATCAAGCCGCCACATTACTTAGAGCGGGCGTGGGTGAATTACACCCTGACACGCAAAATGCCCTGCGCACCCCTGCCGGTCACCCAGAGGGCTATCTTGAAGCCTTTGCCAATATTTACCGCAATTTTGCAGCGCAGATCCATGCATTTAAGCAAGGCGATAACGCAACAAATTCAGCATTTGATGTGCCTGGCATCAATGAGGCTGTGCGTGGTATGGCGTTTATTGAGCATGTTGTTGCTTCATCGAAGCAAGATACTAAATGGCACAAATTACAGATTGGATAAAAAAGAATGAATAAAATCAAAGGGCCAGCAATATTTTTGGCGCAGTTTATTTCAGATCAAGCCCCCTTTAATAGCTTTCAAGGTTTATGTGAGTGGGCAAGCGGTTTAGGTTACAAAGCGATTCAAGTGCCAACCTCAAATCCGACTATTTTCGATTTAGAAAAAGCAGCTCAAAGCCAGCATTACTGCGATGAAGTCACTGGTATTGCCACAGAGTATGGACTTACAATTTCAGAGCTATCAACACATTTGCAAGGCCAGTTAATTGCTGTGCACCCTGCCTACGATGAAATGTTCGATAACTTTGCCGCAGAGCATGTAAAAGGTAACCCTGCAGCGCGAACAAAGTGGGCAACAGAGCAACTGATGATGGCTGCTAAAGCAAGTAAAAACCTTGGCTTAACAACCCATGCGACATTCTCGGGTTCTTTTTTATGGCATACCTTTTACCCGTGGCCACAGCGTCCACAAGGACTTGTTGAACAAGGTTTTAGTGAACTTGCTAAGCGTTGGTTACCTATTTTAGATTGCTTTGACGAGCATGGCGTGGACGTGTGTTATGAATTGCATCCGGGTGAAGACCTACATGATGGTGTGACATTTGAGCGCTTTTTAGCAGCAACCAATAATCACCCACGCGTTAATATTCTTTATGATCCGAGCCATTTTGTATTGCAACAGCTCGACTATTTAGCGTTTATCGATATTTATCATTCGCGCATTAAGGCGTTTCATGTCAAAGATGCCGAATTTATCGCAAATGGCCGCTCAGGTGTTTATGGCGGATTTCAAAACTGGCAAGACCGCCCGGGGCGTTTTCGTTCTTTAGGTGATGGCCAAGTAGATTTTAAGCAAATCTTCAGCAAGTTAACTCAATATGGTTTTGATGGTTGGGCTGTACTTGAATGGGAATGTTGCTTAAAGCACCCAGAAGATGGGGCAAGAGAAGGCGTTGAGTTTATTAAAGCACATTTAATAAACCCAACAGACAAAGCCTTTGACGATTTTGCCAGTGGGGCAACAAACACTGAGCGGAATAATCGAATTTTAGGTTTATAAAACCGACAACAATAGAACACAGGACACACAATATGGACAACAATAATTATAACCGCATTGTCTTTCGGCTTTGCTGTATAGCACTGATTGTGACCTCTATGACCTTTGCCATTCGTGCTGGTATTTTAGGGCAACTTGGCAGTGAATTTGGCCTCACCGACACCGAATTAGGTTGGGTTAATGCTATGGCATTTTTAGGCTTTCCGGTCGCGACTATGGTCGGCGGTATTATTTATAATGCCATTGGCGCGAAGAAATTAGTGGCGTTAGCGTTTATCTGTCATTTACTTGGCCTTGTTTTGACAATAACAGCTGATGGTTTTTGGGGCTTACTGATTTCTACCTTTTTAATTGGTTTTGCCAACGGCGCTGTTGAAGCTGGCTGTAACCCGCTGATTGCAGAAATGTACCCTAAAAACACCACCACTATGCTAAACCGTTTTCATGTTTGGTTCCCAGGTGGCATTGTGATTGGCGCACTTGCGTCGAACTTTATGTCGGGAGCGGGTTTAAACTGGCAATGGCAAGTAGCGTTAATTTTAGTTCCTACGGTTATCTATGGCGCTATGCTGATCAAAGCACAATTCCCACGCTTTGATACACGCTCTCACTCTACCAGCAGCAATATTCGCCACTTATTTACGCCGTTATACATCTTTTTAATTGCTTGTATGACGTTTACCGCAACCACTGAATTTGGCACACAACAATGGATTGAGCGTATTTTAGGTTCATCGGGTGCCTCTCCTATGGTGGTATTAGCCTTGATCACTGGCCTAATGGCGGTTGGTCGCTTCTTTGCAGGCCCTATAGTGCATAAGCTCAACCCTACCGGTGTATTACTTGGCTCTGCCATTTGTGCAAGCTTAGGTATCTTTATGATGAGCCAAGCCGAGGGCAGCATGATTTATTTAGCAGCGATATTATTTGCTCTTGGGGTTACCTACTTTTGGCCGACCATGCTTGGCTGCGTTGCTGAATACATTCCAAAGTCAGGGGCGCTGGGTATGTCGTTAATGGGCGGTGCAGGCATGTTTGCTATGAGCATCTGGAACCCTGTAATTGGTAGCTGGATAGATACGGCACGCTCATCGGCACAGGCAAGTGGCGCAAGCGCTGAACAAATTGAAATTTTAGCCGGACAGGCTGTATTACAAAACCTACTGATCTTCCCAATTATTTTAATCGTCGCATTCATTGGGTTGCATTTGGTAATTAATAACAACAAACGCACCGAAAAATGTGCGTCTTAAGCAAGTAAATCGTCGAGGAACACACAATGTTTAAATCTCTTAAAGCACTGACTTTAATGCTCACCGTTAGTAGCTGTGCACTCGCTAATGCGGCTGACAATCAGCTTACACAACAAGAAAAGCAAGCTGGCTGGCAGTTGTTGTTTGACGGCAAAGATATGTCGCAATGGCGTAATTTTAAAAGCGAATCTTTAAATCCTGCATGGGTCGTTGAAGATGGAGCTATGACATTAACCAAAGGTGGTGGCGACCTGCTTACTAAAAAGCAGTACCAAAACTTTGAATTACAGATCGATTGGAAAATCTCTACCAAAGGCAATAGCGGTATTTTTGTATTAGCAGATGAAACCGGACAGATGATTTACTCTCATGCGCCTGAAATTCAAATTATCGATAACGAAGAACACCCAGATACCGAAATTGACTCGCACTTAGCAGGGTCAATTTACGATTTATTTGCAGCCCCAGTTGCGGCTCACAAACCAGCAAATAGCTGGAACCATGTACGCATTAAAATGCAAGACAACCACTTACAAGTTTGGCAAAACGGTATTAGCACCACCAGCATTGTGATTGGCAGTACAACATGGAATACCCTTGTTAAAGGCAGTAAGTTTGCAACCTGGAAAAACTTTGCAAAGGCTGAACAAGGTCATATCGGGCTTCAAGACCATGGTGACAAAGTGTGGTTTAAAAATATAAAAATCAAGGAGCTATAAGATGTCTGATTTTAAACATAAGGTATTAGTTGTTGGCTCAGGTGCTGGCGGTGCAATGGCCGCTTATACGCTAACCAAACTTGGCCACAAAGTGTTATTACTTGAAGCGGGCCGTAATTATGACCCGAAAACAGAAAGCCCGATGTTTCGTCGTAACAGTGAGGCTCCACTTATGGGGGCTGGTAACAAAGACAAAAACTTTGGCTTTTACGATGCAACCGTTGATGGCGGCTGGCAAGTGCCTGATGAGCCATACACCAGCGCCAAAGGAAGCGACTTTTATTGGTGGCGCGCACGTATGTTAGGTGGTCGAACAAATCACTGGGGCCGCTATTCATTACGCTTTAGTGAGCACGATTTTAAAGGCAAAAGCCGAGATGGTCACGGTGCCGACTGGCCATTTGAGTACGCTGATTTAGCACCTTGGTACGATAAAACTGAAGAACTTGTGGGTGTATGTGGCACCAATACAGGCCATGAAGATATGCCAGATTCGTCACCGGGTATTTTACAGCCGCCACCAAAGCCGCGTGTTCCTGAGCTTTTAATTGCCGCTTCGGCAAAGAAAATGGGCATTCAAGCAGTGCCTATGCATCGCGCGGTATTAACTCGCCCTAAAGATGATCGCATGGCGTGTTTTTATGCAACACCTTGTGGCTCTGGTTGTTCAATTGGTGCTGCTTTTCAAACTACGACATCGCTATTACCTATGGCAAAAGCCACTGGTAACTTAAAAGTCATTACCGATGCCATGGTTAAATCAGTCAAAGTTGATGAGCAAGGTAAAGTCACTGGCGTCACCTATGTTGATAAACACACTGTAACCGAACATGCTATTGATGCCGATGTGGTTATCTTAGCCGCCAGCGCCTGTGAATCAGCGCGTATTTTATTAAATTCAAAGAATAAAAAGCACCCTAAAGGCCTTGCTAACTCAAGTGGCCAAGTAGGTCGAAACTTAATGGATTCGACGGGTGCATGGTTAGGTGCGCAAATTCCGGCACTTAAAGGTCGCCCACGTTATAACGAAGATGGACATACCGCTAATCACTTATTTATTCCTTGGTGGGGTCATCAAGCACAAGCTAACAATGAATTAGATTTCCCACGTGGTTATCACTTTGAAATTGGCAGTGGCTTTGGCCAGCCGGGTTCGGGTGTGTCAGGTGATAAACAAGGCTATGGCCCAGCTCTTAAACAGCAAATTCGTGATGCATATGGCTCTTACGTTGGTTTTGCTCTGCGTGGCGAGATGTTACCGAACAAAGATACCTACATGGAAATTGACGAAAACGTTAAAGATAAATGGGGCATTCCGGTATCAAAGTTCCACTTTAAGTGGTCTGACAGAGAATTAAAGCAAATTGAGCATGGTTTAAAAACCGCTAAGCAAATCTTAGAAAATATGGGCGCAACCGTGGGTGAACTCCCGCCTGCTGAAAAAGCAATTTCAAAAGGTGGCGAAATCATTCACGAAGTGGGCACCACACGCATGGGTAGCTCAAAGAAAGACTCGGTCACCAATCAATGGGGGCAAACATGGGATTGTAATAACCTATTTGTAATGGATGCAGGTGTATTTGCTTCTAACCCTCATAAAAACTGTACGCTCACCATCATGACGCTGGCAATGCGTAATTCAACTTGGCTTGCTCAACAAATTGATAACGGGGTACTTTAATAATGCATCATCGTAACGAACACGACACATATAACTATGTTTCTAATATGAGCCGCCGTGAGTCTTTAAAATGGCTTGGGTTATTGGCTGCTGGCTCTGCGGTTAGTTTAACTGCAGGTTGCACAAAAGCACTTGAAGATGACGTTGCTGTCTCTGCAAAAGAGCATTGGCCTGATTTAGATATCAAGCCTGTAACCGCTAAAGGCTATGGTCAAGATCCTAATTTGGTTATGCCACCAGAATCACCTTGGCCACTGACCTTAACAGCAGACGAACTCACGTTAGTAGCGGTTTTAGCTGATTACATTGTGCCGCGCGAAGGTGCTATTCCTTCAGCCAGTGAGCTACAAGTACCGGCTGTTATTAATGAGTGGGTGAGCGCGCCTTATGAAGGTCAACAACGCGATAGAATTAAAATTTTAAATTCATTAGCGTGGCTTAACGATGAAGCACAGCTTCGTTTTAAAAAGCAATTTGTTGCACTTAACGAAAAGCAACACCGCGCGATTTTAGATGATATTACGTTTTTAAACGAGCAAACACCTCTACAATTTCAGCGTATTGGTAAAGCTTTTTTACGCTTTAAAGAGTTAGTGCTTGCTGCCTTTTTCTGTACACCTGAAGGCTGTAAAGACATAGGTTACCTTGGTAATGTGCCTATTGCAGGCAATTACCCTGGCCCTTCTGATGAAGCAAAAGCCCATTTAGATCAGGTTTTAGCTGAGCTTGGTTTAAGCGAGTACGCCTATATCGATTAACTTTCCCCCTTGTGTTATTTGTAACACCGTGCAGGGGGTCAGCCCCCTGCTTTTTTTAGGATTGAAGTATGTTTAAAACCCGCATTTTATTGCTCATTATTAGCCTTGTATTTAGTGGTCAATTATTCGCAAAACTGCCAGTGAGTGTGCAGCTATGGTCAGTCAAAGACACCTTAAAAAATGACTTTCATGGTACGCTTAAGTCTCTTGCCGAAATGGGGTTTGACGGCGTGGAGTTTGCCGGAGACTTTGGCCCATACTCACATAACCCAGCAGCCTTAAAAGCAAAGCTCAGTGAATTAGGCTTAGTTGCCAGTAGTGCCCATATCGGCTTTGATGCACTCAGTGAAAACACTATTGATAGCACCCTGCTGTTTTACAAGACCCTTGGCGTTACTACACTTTATGTACCTTGGGATGAAAGAGCATGGCACCCTGAGGGAGTTAAATCTCTGGTTAAAGAGCTTACTAAAGTCAGTGATTATGCAACCCGCTTTGATATGAAGATCGGTTTTCACAATCATAATAAAGAGTTTAATGCTTTTAATAATGCAACGTTTTGGGATTACATTGCCACTAATACCCCCAAGACCATGCCATTGCAGTTAGATATTGGCTGGGTCAATTACGCTGCTAAAGATCCAATCTACTTTATTAAAAAGTACCCTAACCGCACGCTTGCTACACACATTAAAGTACGTACGATTCAGGGTAGCAACATGAGCCCTATTATCGGCGAAAACAACATTGATTGGCCTGCCATCATCGATACTTTAGAGTCGCACGGCAACACCAAGTGGTTAGTGCTTGAGCA
Organism: Pseudoalteromonas sp. bablab_jr010; assembly: GCF_016464105.1. Classification (NCBI taxonomy): domain Bacteria; kingdom Pseudomonadati; phylum Pseudomonadota; class Gammaproteobacteria; order Alteromonadales; family Pseudoalteromonadaceae; genus Pseudoalteromonas; species Pseudoalteromonas sp. bablab_jr010. The sequence continues at coordinate 40,122 of NZ_JACDWV010000074.1, forward strand.
AGAAGAATACCCAAACGGGTTAACCCCACTACAAAGCGTTGCTAAATCAAAACAAAACTTAGATAATATTTTACTTGGTTTGTAGAGTTATTTTAGGAATGAGCTCGCTTTAAACACGTGAGCTCATGGCTTGGGTTTAATTTAAATAGTTGCTCACTCACAGCTCTATATTAGGGTTCATCTTGCCAGGAGCTATTGCCTTCAGAACGTTTTGCAAAGCTTTCCGGTTTCCTGATTGGTTTATCTATACTTTTATAGAATATCAAGATCCCAGCTCCACCTATGACGGGGAGTAACCAAACCAGCACTGTTTGTGCTAGTTTTTGAAAAGTTTCAAAATCATTTCTTTTAGAAATTACTAAACTAATTAATATATTGAACACTATTAGCAACCCCAAGCCAGCTAGTGCATAGTTTTCCATATCTTAATCCTATTGATGCCAAAATCACACTGTGGAAACGACCGAACGACGGCTTAAATTGTTTGTTATACGCTTTAAAACGAACAGCTAATCGTCCTTTCTTCGGTGTTTAAAGATAAATCGCCCAAATTGAAAACACAAAACTAAAAATACAATGAGAAAAATAAGTCCATTTACCCACTCAGGCAAAAACTCCACAATCTTCGGAGCAATGAGTTTTAGAATACCGAAAACTGCTACGATGAGAAGAATGAATGCAGTCCCTTTCACAAAAGCACTCCTAAATTTCCGTTCAATGCATCTGTTTATATTTAAAAAATATCAACGTCAAAATTAATTGCGGGAATATCCTTAAATGTACCACCCATCTCGCATAGGGACAAAAAGGATGGCTATATTAACAAGCGGGGACGATTCACATTCTTTAATCCCAGCATGTTCCTTCCAGATCTACAGCGGTTTGTTATGTGGCTTACCTCTTTGATATAGTTTTAACAAATTACTTAAGGTATTGCTATTACAAGTTTTTTAAAATCTTTTATGTAAAGATAAATACATTAATATACTCTCGTCGATCATTTTCACAAAAATATGTACAAAGAATAGTTTGGCCGTTTTCAATAACTCATTATCCTTAATGGAGATATATGACGTGACTTATTCAACTACCCTCTTTTAGATATATCTTATACCTTTCATTGTTTAATATCTTATTTATTTTCAACAAGATAAATAAACCACACCATTAGGAATTAATAATAAAACATTAAAAACAGCTTTTACTTTCATTTTTTCGGCAGATTGTTTTATTTAAGTTGCGAAGTATTATATTAAAAAAGCCTCTCAAGGACTGAGAATGAAAGTATTGAATTTAAGAAAGACTTCTGAAAAAAGCATATGGCTGATGTTAGCTACCCTTGAGGCTGTTTTTGTATACCTTTTAAAAACCCTTTCACAGAAGCACTTTTTATATGAGCCGCTTCTTATACTATTCATGTTAATTTCGTTAGTTCTAACATTATTAATACTTAGTAGTAAAAATGAACTCACAATCTGTCGCCACGGAGTATTTTATAGCTCGCCTTTTGGCAACGCGCATATAGAAGCAACTAAAACGAAGTTGATTAAACAATATTCTAAGTTTGGGTTTAATTGTGTAATTATTATAGGTGAAAAGTTTTTTATTTTTGCCCCTTTTTATAGTTTAACGTCTAGACAACTACAAAGATTAAAACGGTATGATTATAACTTGCTGCATTGGTTACAGGTAACTCATAAACGCAGCAAGTTTCAGGGCCTATAATAATAAGTAAATAGCAATAAAGGGCTTTTATTAGTTTTGCCACTCTTTAAGTACGTCTTTCACATACTCATAGCGCCATGAGTTGAATAGATCTGGCTTTGATGCTGCTTTACGCTCATCGGCATCGAGCTTCCAATTCCAGCTGATCAGCTGGTTAATCTGTTTTTTAGAGGCCAATACATCTTCAGGAATGCCCTGCTCTTTTGCAGCTTTAGTAATTTTTTGTTTAATATCTTTTGCGGCTTTTTTATATGCCGGAAAATCAATTAATCGTTTTAATTGTGCTGGTTGTTCACTAACAGGAACGGCTTTACCACGCTCAATACATTTTAAAATTTCAACGCCCGAACGGTTAACTTCCATTGGCTCAACACCTGGCACTCTGCGTAACGCATTTAAACTTGCAGGCTTGCGCTTAGCAATTTCAACCATGTTGTGCTCTTTAACCACAAAGTTAAGCGCGAGGTTTTTGCGCTCAGCCTTTTCACGGCGCCATGCAGCAAGCTCGCGTAATACCGCTAAGTCGTGCGGTCGTAATTGCCATGCATTTTTAATGTCTTTGTAGAGCTGCTCTGCGGGCGTTTGGTAAGCACGTTTTTGCGCGACTAACTCGCTTTCGCTGATAACAATGTCAAAAAAGCCAGCTTCATCAATTTGTTTTTTAATAATTTCAAAACAAGGCAATAAGTGATACGTATCGGCAGCGGCATAATCTAGCTGCTTTTCAGTGAGCGGGCGCTGTAACCAATTAGTACGCGATTCACTTTTATCAATTTCGATATCAAGTAACTCTTTAACCATGTGCGCAAAGCCCATGCAGTTACCATGGCCTAGTATTTGTAGTGCAAACTGGGTATCAAACAGTGGTGTTGGTACAAAGCCAGCGTATTTTTGAAACACTTCAATATCTTCTGACGGTGAATGTAGTACCTTTAACACCTCAGGGTTTTTAAGTACTTGCCAAAAATCAAAAAGCGACAGCTCAGCCAGAGGGTCGATTAACGCTAAGTGCTCACCATCGTATACTTGAATAAGTGCAACTTCAGGGTAAAGCGTACGACGACGCATAAACTCGGTATCAATTGCCAGAACCGGTTTACCTGTAATTTTTTCTACAAAATCATTTAATTGATTTTGCGTTTCGATCAGTTGATATTGCACTTATACCCCTTTCTTTACCATAAAAAAGCCGGCTAATGCCGGCTTTAATTATTTTTCTTCGTCCTTTAAGGCTCTTCTTAGAATCTTACCAACGTTTGTTTTTGGTAGTTCATCTCTAAACTCAACGAGTTTAGGCACCTTATAGTTCGTTAAATTATCACGACAGTGCTTTATTATATCTTTTTCAGTTAAAGATTGATCTTTTTTCACGACAAAAACTTTAACTTGTTCGCCACTGACCTCATGAGGGATGCCGATAGCTGCTACTTCAAGCACGCCATCGTGCATAGCGACGACTTCTTCGATCTCATTAGGGAACACGTTGAAGCCAGATACGATAATCATGTCTTTCTTACGATCAACAATGTAGAAGAAGCCTTCATCATCGTAAGTAGCAATGTCACCTGTTGCAAACCAGCCATCTTTTAAGCATTCTGCTGTTGCATCTGGGCGGTTATAATAACCTTGCATAACTTGTGGGCCTTTAACCCAAAGCTCGCCCGGCTCACCTTTCGCTGCTTCTTCACCATTTTCAAGCATAAGCTTAATATCAGTGCTAGGAGCAGGTAAACCGATTGAACCGTTATAACCTTCAAGGTCGTAAGGGCTAACAGTTACAAGTGGCGCACATTCAGTTAAGCCATAACCTTCCATTAATTTTGTCTTCGTTACAGCTTGCCATTTTTCAGCAACTGGACGCTGTACCGCCATACCACCACCAAGTGACATTTTTAAGCTTGAGAAATCAAGTTCAGCAAAACCTGGGGTATTTAGTAAACCGTTAAATAGCGTATTTACACCCGTTACCGCCGTAAATTTGTGCTGTGCTAGCTCTTTAACAAAGCCCGGCATATCACGAGGGTTTGTGATAAGTACGTTTAAACCACCGTATTTCATAAATGTTAGGCAGTTCGCTGTCAGTGCAAAGATGTGATAAAGCGGCAGTGCTGTGATAACCACTTCTTTTCCGCGCTCTAATACTTTGTCTAGACAACCTGATACTTGCTCAAGGTTACCAACCATGTTGCCATGCGATAGCATTGCGCCTTTAGATACACCCGTTGTACCGCCTGTGTATTGCAAAAATGCTAAGTCGTTTAAATCAACTTCAGGTTTTTTGTAACCCGCTTCATCACCAGCAAGCGCATCTGCAAATTTGATCACATTTGGCAATGAGTAGCTAGGCACCATTTTCTTAACGTGCTTCACCACAAAATTAACGATGTGCTTTTTAAGGCCGCCAACCATGTCACCCACTTGAGTAACCACGATGTGCTTGACGTTAGTTTTTGGTAATGCTTTCTCTAGAGTATCGGCAAAGTTTGCAAGAATAAAAATTGCTGAAGACTCTGAGTCATTTAACTGATGCTCTAATTCACGCACGGTATAAAGTGGGTTTACATTCACCACTACACAGCCTGCACGAAGAATACCTAAGATAGTCACAGGCGTTTGTAGTAAGTTCGGCATCATAACCGCTACTTTATCGCCTTTTTTAAGACCAAGATCATTTTGAATGTACGACGCAACACGTTTTGTAGCACTGTCTAACTCACGATAGGTCAACTCTTTACCCATGTTGGTAAAAGCTGGAAGGTCACTAAAGTCAGCAAAACTTTTTTCAAACAAGTCGAGTAGCGAGTGATAATGCTCAGGGTCGATTGTTTCAGGCATACCTTCTGGGTAGCGTTTAAGCCAGATTTTTTCCACTCTTAGCTCCTGTTTATAATTATATTTTTTAATAACCTTAAGCTAACTAAGGCCGTTTCTCAATGGAGTAAATACTCTAATGGTGCAGATAATCCCACATTTGATGCAATTATACAATTAACTTGCTTTATACTGCCCAATAAATGCATGAACGTGTTCTAAGGTTAATGCAGGAAATTGCATATGGCAATGGTGACCACCAGGTATCTTATGAATTTTTAACTCTTTGTAATATTTACCATATGCTTCTAAGTTTTGCTTTACAAAAGGAAACCCCTCATCGCCTAAAATAAGCTGACATGGCGCGTTAATTTGTTTAATGGTTGCAATACATTGTGCTTCATCAAAGCGAAATCCTGAGTGATTTTTAAGCTTTGGATCGGTTGTTAAGTACCACTTGCCTGCTTTTTCGTAGCTATTTCGTGTCATTAATAACTCAGCTTGTGGGTATTCAAGGTCACCACTTGCAAGCCTTGCACTAATAATGTGCGCTTTTGAGTCAAATGCGCGAGGGCCTTTGCTGTTTACCCGCGCTCTATTTAATATTGCTTTACGAAGTTGGCCGCTCACTTCATTGCTGTTGGTTGTAACGCAGCCAATTCCCTCAATAAAGTTTACCGATGCTACCTTTTCAGGGAAGCAGCTCGCAAAAACGCCAGCCACCATGGCGCCCATAGAATGGCCAACTAAATGCACTTTCGTTACATCAAGCGACTCAATAAACTTATAGACGTCATCAATGTAGTCAATAAAGTAATAATGGGCGTCACTACTTCGCCAATCAGATAAACCATGGCCAGGAAAATCAAGGCAATACCAACGCTGATTTAGCTGAGCATTTTGTAACATAGGTATGTAACTATGTGCGTTATCAAGCCAACCATGTAAGGCAATCACAACCTCTTCGCCATGACCAAAGGTTAGGCCATGCATTGCCTGAGTGCCAGTTTGAAAAGAAAAAGGTTGCACAATTGCTCCTATTTATTAAGCGTTTCAACTTAAAGGCGTTTATTTATCGTCTGGCTAGTATACAATAATCTTCGCAGTATAAATAAGGGCACAATAATAAGGTTACATCAATGAAATTAAAATTAAGTCTTTTAGCATTATTATGCTCAGCAGGCTCAGTAATGGCTGAATCAGCACCAAAAAACATCATTTATATGATTGGTGATGGTATGGGCCCGGCGTACACAACTGCATATCGTTACTTTAAAGATGATCCAAATACTAAAGTTGTTGACCCAACTGTTTTCGATACTATTTTGCGTGGTATGGCACATACCTACCCTGACGATCATACCTATGTAACAGATAGCGCTGCAGGTGCAACAGCGCTAAGCAGTGGTCATAAAAGTTATAATGGCGCAATTGCCGTTGATACTGATAAAAAACCTGTAAAAACTATGCTTGAAGTTGCCAAAGAGCGCGGTATGACAACAGCACTCGTAGCTACTTCGCAAATCAACCACGCTACACCAGCAAGCTTTGCTTCACATAACGAATCACGCCGTAACTACGACGAGATTGCTAACGACTATATCGATAACAAAATCGCGGGTAAATTACCGGTTGATTTAATGTTAGGTGGCGGCACGAAATATTACGTTCGAGAAGACCGTAATCTAGTGGAAGAGTTTAAAGCCGCTGGCTATCAATACAGCGATGACTTTGCTGCAATGAATGACTTAAAGCAAGTTCCTGCTCTTGGTTTATTTGCTGAAGTTGGTTTACCGTTTGCGCTTGACGAAAATCCAACGCGCCTTACGCAAATGACGACTAAAGCGCTTGATTTACTTGATGGTCAAAACGACAAAGGTTTCTTTGTAATGATCGAAGGTAGCCAAATTGACTGGTGTGGTCATGCAAACGACATTGCATGTGCAATGGGCGAAATGGACGACTTTGCTAAATCGATTGAACAAGCAAAAGCGTATGTAGATAAAAACCCAGATACCCTACTTGTTATCACTGCCGATCACTCAACAGGTGGCTTAACACTGGGCGCGCATGGTCAATATAAGTGGGAAACTGACGTTGTTAAAGGTGTTAAAGCAACTGCCGGCACTATCACAAAAGATCTACTTGAAAACGATGACTTAAAAGCAGTATGGCAAAAGTATTCTGATATCGAATTTACTGATGCAAACAGCATCAAGCTAAACGAAGCTAAGAAAATGGGCGATAAAGCACTGCTACTTGCTGTAAAAGATATCATCAATCATGCCAGCTTCACGGGGTGGACTACTGGTGGCCACACCGCTATTGATGTACAAGTATTTGCCTATGGTAAACGTGCAGAAGATTTCTACGGTTCGCAAAACAATACTGCGATTGCCGACAAGCTGATAGATTTTATTAAGCAGTAATTTTATTGCTTAGAAATACTGTTCAATCATAAAAAAGCCTAAACATTTTGTTTAGGCTTTTTTGTGAATTCAGTATTAGCTTTTATTAATCATACCAGTTAGCTATGCATATACATCAACGCCAATAAGGCTTTGCACTTCGGCGCGGCGCTCTAAGTTAGCAAATTCCGTATAGGTTGAAATCGCGCGACTGGTTTTTGGGTTGCTTGGTTTGTCATAAATTGTTTGCTGATAGCTTTGCGACTCAGCTTTAAATTCATCGGCAATAGCAACAGCTTGAGGACTTGATTTAACATACTCTGTTGACGATTTTTGCTCAGCCGTTTGGTCTGATATCGCTTTAGGCTTATCAGTAATGGTATTTTTACGGCTATATTGACCGGGAATGTCACCGGTATAAAAGCCTGAGCCAATAGGTAAAGTCAAACTCGTAATTCCACATCAAACATGACTAAATTATGTGCCATAACTGACGGGCACGCAAGTCCCGTTATTCTTTCAGTTACTCTCGGCCTGGTAGCTTTTTCCAAGTCACTGTATCACGAACATATTTAGGCTGCGCATTGGCTGCAGTCACTGTATCACCGTGAGCATAAGCAGTTGCAATCGAGGCCAGCATGTACTTTGCATCAGGCAGTAAAATGGCTTCATTTAAACTTACATTTGCAAGTTCTGTAACTAGTGCAGGATAAGTCTGCCAACCTGTACCCACCGCTGTTGCAGCCATTTCAGGTAGCGTTAGCAACTCAGGTTTAATGACTTGCTCTTCATCAACAAGCGTCATCAGGCCATTATTATCAGCTTTATAATGAGCGTAATAAATCTCACCCATACGTGCATCAATAGCAGAAAACACATCGCTGGCTTGGTCTTGCTCAAACGCTTGTTGTGCCATCATCTGCAATGTTGATACGCCAACCAAAGGTAAGCGTGCGGCATAAGCTAAACCTTGTGCAATCGCAACACTGATACGCACGCCCGTAAAGCTACCCGGTCCTTGACCAAAACCAATCACATCTAAGTCGGTTAGTTTACATTGCGCCTTTACGAGTAACTCATCAATTAAAGGCAAAATCTTTTGGCTGTGCTGCTGTGGGCACTCTTCAAAATGATGAAATGTTTGCCCTTGATAATGTAGCACCAGCGATAAAGCTTCAGTTGATGCATCTAAGGCAAGAATATTGTGTTTAATCATCTAAGTTACTCTAATTGATCTGTTCTAAAAACGCGTTTGCCATTGCTAAATCGCGCGTGCGGCGCATAGGTGGCAAACTTTTTAAAAATACTTGGCCGTAATGGCGTGTTACTAGGCGGTTATCACAAATAACCAACACACCTTTATCTTTGCTATCGCGAATAAGTCGCCCTACCCCTTGCTTTAATGCAATGACCGCTTGGGGTAATTGAATATGCGCAAATGGGTCTTTGCCTTGTAACTGGCAATCTTGCATTTTTGCTTGCAGCAATGGGTCATCTGGTGCGGCAAACGGCAATTTATCAATGATAACACAACTTAATGTACTGCCTCTAACATCTACGCCTTCCCAAAATGAAGCTGTGCCAAGTAAAACGGCATTACCATGACGGGTAAACTTCTCAAGGATAATCCGTTTAGACATTTGCCCTTGCATATAAACCGGATAATCCATCTGCGTGGTTAAACCTTCCGCTACTAAGTGCATCATACGATAACTAGTAAACAGCACAAAGCAGCGACCTTTAGCTGATTTAATCAAGTCAAGGGTCAGCTTGATAATTGCATGGGGCATATTATTCGCATGAGATTCAGGTAAGTAGCGCGGCAAACAAAGTAATGCTTGTTGTTGATAATCAAACGGACTTTCAACAATCATGCTTTGCGTTGGCTTTAAGCCAAGGCTAGCGTTAAAGTGCGCTAAGTCGTTATCGACCGATAAAGTCGCCGATGTAAACACAAAACCTGCTCCTGTGTCTTTCATCATCTGAGCGAATTTAGCCGATACATTAAGCGGTGTAATGTTTACCGTTAGGTATCGGCGAGTGGTTTCGTACCAATAACTATAGCCCGTTTGTGCGGTATCAAATACCCGCTCTAACTGACCTTTAAAGGCCAGTGTGCGCTCAAACGGATGCTCTATTTTTTCGCTACGGTCTAAGCATAACTTTAATACTTGGTATAAAAAGTCGAGGTCGCTAATGACCCGGTGCAGTGCTGCACAAATCTCTTTATCAGCAAGCTTTTCACGCCAATCACCACGGCTACCATCAAGCCCAAACTGCAAGCGTAAATCTGCCACGCTAGTTTCTAACTTGTTGAGGGTTTTGCCTAATTGCAGCATATCGGGGATATCAGCGCGGTAAATTGCACGTAAGTCATTAATTAAATCCACCAGCTTTTTAGTGCTAACACTTTCACCAAAATAGTCACTGGCAATTTCACTGAGCTGATGCGCCTCATCAAAAATATAGGCGTCTGCCGTGGGCATTAATTCAGCAAACCCCGTATCTTTCACGGCCATATCAGCAAAAAACAAATGATGGTTGATCACCACCACATCGGCTTCCATAGCATTTAAGCGGGCTTTGCGAATATAACAATCTTGAAAATCGGGGCACTCTTTACCCAAACAGTTATCAGCGGTTGAGCTAACATAAGGCAGTACCTTGGCATCTTCTTCTATGCCTATACAATCTGCTAAATCGCCCGAACGGGTTTCACTTGCAAACTTTGCCACCATCGCAAGTTGATGCATTACATCTGGATCATCAGTTGGCACATGCGCAACGTGCTGACTTAAACGATAGGTACACAAATAATTCGCGCGCCCTTTTAAAAGGGCGACTTTTTTAGTGGCGCTCAGTGCTTTGACTAAATTGGGTAAATCACGATGAAACAACTGCTCTTGTAGTGCTTTTGAACCCGTTGAGATAATGGTTTTGCCTTTTGATTTTAACGCAGGCGCTAAGTAAGCATAGGTTTTACCCGTGCCTGTGCCCGCCTCAACCACTAATTGGTGACGTTTTTTTAAGGCATCGTCAACTGCAACAGCCATGTCAATTTGTGGCTGCCGAGGAGTATATCCATCAAGAGAAAGTGCAAGGGGGCCAGTGGCACTGAAAAGTTGTTTGATAAACTTCGCCAATAGATTAAAAGTGATGGGCAGATTTTACGTAACTGACTTGCCAAGGGCAAGACTAAATGAGGAAGCGTTGCTTCCTCATGGTTAAAAGTATGATTGCGTTTAAATCATTGTCCTTGAATCGTTAATGTCACGCCCGATGCAGCTCGGTAACCCTGTAAATCTATGTACCAAGTTCCACTTTGTGGGTTATCAAATTGACAACTTTCTTCGTTACCATTTTTGTAGGGCCGACATAGATAATTTGAACTTGTTGACGCTGAGCCATAGTTAACATACAAATCTGCATCGCCACTACCGCCAGATATAGTCACCGTTAAATTACTAAGGCCTGCCGGTATTTGTTGAGTAAAGCGCTGCCAACTACCGGTAGCGACGCTCACGTTTGTCTCAGTTCGGTCAACTTTTTCGCCGCCACCTGAGGTGCTATAACTTCCCGTGAGTGACACATTCGAAATCTCATTCCACGCTTCAACCATGACATGATACGTGCCAGTTTGAACTGACGACATCACACAACTTTCATTACTTGTTGAGGTTGTGCTTTTACAATCAAAGTCTTGTAATGTTGGTTTACTGCCAAATTTAACGTATAAATCGGCATCGCCCGAGCCGCCCTCAGTTACAAACTCAAGGTTACTGCTCATTGCGGGTACATCAAGTGTAAAGAATAACTGCTCTTTTGCTGCGCCCGACAAACCTGTTTTAGCTACGCCATTTTCAAGCTGATTAGTCGGCTCAGTTACTACATCACCGGCATTTTTTGCCATTTCAGCAACATAACTCACAGCTAGTTTTGCAAACTTACTCGCGTGAGCCGCATCAAATTGGGCATCATTTGATGTGTGGATCAAAGGGTTAATGTCACTCATCGTTGATTCAAATGGCATTGAGGCGGCAAACCCTTGTTGATACCAAGAGGCATGATCTGAGCAGCCATAACCACATTGATCAAAGCCATAGCTCACTGTGGGCTGGTAAGCATCGAGCAACTGCGATAAATACTGATTTTGCGAAGAGTTTGTGTAATCTGTCATCATCACAATATCAGTGCTGCTGCCGTTATTGCCAGTCATATCAAACTGCACCATGCCTACAACATTCTTACCCTGAGTTTTATAACTCTGAGCAATATCTTTTGAGCCCCTAAGACCCACTTCTTCTGCGGCAAACCCCATAATTTGTATGGTTCGCTGAGGTTGGTAGTTATTTTCCACAATTGCTTTGAGGGTTTGTGTGAGCACTGCAATACCCGAGGCATTATCATCTGCACCAGGAGCACGACCATTACTTGGATTAGACTGATTGATTGAGTCTAAATGACCACCAATAACGACGATTTCATCTGCTTTTTCTGCACCAGGAATGGTCACAATAACTGATGATTGCGAAAAACTATGGTTAAAATACTCAACGCTTATATCACTGCGGCTACTAGCTATTTGCTGCCAATGGCTCTTTAACCAATCAGCTGCATCAACACCACTTTGCACTGAATAATATCGGTTATGAAAGTTCATCATGCTATTAACCGTATCGCTCAGTTCGCTACTATCAATCGATGATATTAGTGCGTTAACTGTCGTGGCATTATCAATACTGTAGTTTACTAGGCTCGCATTCATAGCTGTCTGAGCTACAGTATTTAATTGCTGAGTATAGAGCTCGGCATCTGCTAATGAGTCATGGGCTACAAAACCACCGCAGCGATGATAGTTATCGTGCATAAACTCACTTAAACCAGCGATATCCTGCTTGTTAACGCGCATAAAATTAACTTGATTCAAAGCCGATTTTTGCATCGTAAAATTGCTGTTTAGTTTACGTTTACTCACGGTATCTTGTTGAAAGTGCTCTGCAGCAAGGGCATCAATAGTGACCCAAATTGTTTCGTCTTGCGCTGCATAACTTAGTTGGCTCAGTGACAGTGTTGCAAAGCCTACTAAGCACTGTGTTAGGCGGGTTGTCATAATCAATCCTTTTATGATGTGTATTTTAATGAAAATAAAAAAGGGAGCCGAAGCTCCCTAAAAGGGTGGCTAGTTAGCCGAAATGGTGAGAGTTACACCACTTGCAGCGCTGTAGCCGCGAAGGTCGATATACCAAGTACCCGCTTGTGGGTTTGTAAATGTACAGGTTTCGCTATTGCCGTTTTTATATGGACGGCAGTCATAGCTAGATGTTGTCGATTGCGAACCAAAATTCACATACAAGTCAGCATCACCAGAGCCACCAGAAATAGTCACATCCAGTGACGAATAACCCGCATCTAGATCTTGTGTAAAACGAGTCCAGCCATTTCTTGCTACACTCAAGTTAGACTCAGTGCGGTTAATCGGCGTTACACCACCACCGCTGCCCGAATCATAGCTACCTGTGAGTGATACACCTGAAATTTGATTCCACGCTTCAACCATTACGTAGTAAGTACCTGCTTGTACGTTACTAATAGCGCAGCTTTCTGTACTGCTAGATGAAGTGCTTTTACAATCAAAGTTGCTCAGTGTTGGTTTTGCGCCATACATAACGTAAAGGTCTGCATCACCACTTCCACCAGTTGTATTGAATTGCAAGTTCGTTGCGTCTGCTGGCACTTCAAGAGTAAAGAACATTTGATCTTTAGCAGCACCACTGATCCCTGTACGTGGCACACCATTGGTTAGTTCTTCATCACCGCCCGGAGGTGGCTCAGTTGTTCCACAGCTACTACCCGCACTCAAGCTCGAAGTCACACCAACCGCCGCAAGCGCAGCTTGAACATCTGCTGGTTCGTAATTTAAATCACACGCTGCATCCATCACGCCGTTACCTGCTAAATCCCAGTTTGTGCTGGCTGTCCAGTAAAGTTGGTTAGCGCGTGCCATCACAACAAATGCCTTTTGCGTATCCCAACCTGGTGTTGTTGCAAGGTTATAAAATGCCTTGTTGAATACACCTGAGCTGTAGTGCACATCCATACCAGAGTAATAATTGTTTTGATGGTCAATCGAGCTGCCATCTTGGGTGGGGTTATTCATGTAACGTAATGCACCGTTACCTTTAAAGATTTCCTGACCTACTAACCAGTCATTTGAGCCTTTCATGTAAAACTCAGCTGCTTCACCTGCCATATCAGAGAAAGCTTCGTTCAAACCACCTGATTTACCTGAATAAATAAGCCCTGAATTTTGTTCGGTAAAACCATGGCTCACTTCATGGGCCGATACATCAAGGCTAACCAGTGGATAAAACGTATTTTGACCATCACCAAATGTCATGGCACTGCCATCCCAAAATGCATTTTCGTAGTTATTACCATAATGAACACGCATTTTTAGCTGGAAGGTTAAAGGCGCGGTACCTAACCAGTCGCTATACATATTGAAAATAACGTTACCAAAATAATGTGCATCATTTAATGGCGAGTATGCCCCGTTTATTTCTTTAAAGGTATTTTCTGGGCATGTAAACGAATACGCTGACGAACCACTTGTACCACCATTTAAATTAATGGTTCTTACGTTAGCGTTATTCATCGTACAAGTACTGCCTGACTGAGTAACATCTAGGCTGTCAAAATCAGTACCGTAAATGTATTTACCGGTTTTTAAGTTACCGCCTGGGCCCGTTGCACTGGCATGTTGTAAGTTATCGAAGCTAAATAAAACTTCACCGCTGTTTGCATCAATAATTTGATACGGACGAGATGGGTTATCACCATACGTCACATAAGATACTTCATACACTAGGTGTGCAACGCTGTCTTCATCTAGCCAAATAGCTAAGCGTGATTGTTCATTATGCTTTTTTAACCCAACTGATTTAATTGCAGCGGGTGAGTTAGCAAGGCCCTTCGCCATTGCTTTTTTCTTGTTAAGTGCCGGAGACACTGAGTCGATGTCGGCGGCAATGTCATACACTGCTGCACCATGTGCGCGTTTTAATTGGCCATTACCATCAAATGTAAGGCTAACCGTATCGCCGATGACAGGTAGACCTTGATACATCTGCTGATAACGGCGCGTGGTGTTGCCGTTACTTGTTTTGATTTCTTTTAATACAACTAAATCATTCCCTGCACCTAAACCAACTAACTGATTTGGATTTGCACTCAATACAGATGATGCATTGGTTTGCAAAGCTTGGTTAATCCCTGTTTGTTCGTTTAGGTATTTCTTGTTCGCAGCTACTGCACTTGTTGCTTGAGTCAAAGCAAAAGCAGCAAGAGTTGCTAGTGTGATTTTAGATAAATTCACGTTTACGCTCCGTTAGATTGTTATGTATTTAATATTTTCCTAGTAACCGGACTGCACTGTTCCCGATTAGTGACCAGCCTAGATTGATTGGAACGAAATTGAAAATGAAACAAAAAATTTACAAATAAAGTATTAACTCTAAACTAAAACCTTATAATTAACAGTAGGATAAGAAAATTAAAGTTTATTAATTGTTAACAAATAGAGTGGGAGTGTAAAATTATTGATACAAAATAATAACATTTGATATACATTTGTACCTTTTATTTGTATTTAATATTGCTCATTTCATTATTTGTGGTTCAAAGATGAAGGCTTAAATATCCACAAAAAGCCTGGGTACATAATTTGCAGCAATACCAAGTACCTAGAATTTAAGGACTAAGCATGAATACTGAGTTGATACAAAATGAATGGCTAAATGAGCCTTGGCTGGTTGTCATTGGAGGCACTGCACTAGCAGCTATCGCTTTGTTCTTATTTAGGTTTGTAATTATCTATTGTTTAAAAAAATGGACTCAACGCACTGACTTTGTGTTCGACTCTTTATTGGTTGAATCACTCTCTACACCATTGACCTTGTGCACAATGATGGTGCTTGTGATCATTTTTGGTCAGTTATTAAACACCACCGGCTTTATGGCTGAGCACCCCTTACCTATTGCGGCCACCGCTAAATCCATTTGTATTTTTGCCTTAGTGTTATTTTTAGATCATCTCTTATTTGGTACCGTTGATTATTACAGTGCCCGCTCGGTGGTGGTTTCGAATAGTCATAGCATCATTAAAGGCTTGATCCGCTGTGCAATTGTGTGTGTTGGCTTATTGGTGTTATTAGGCACGTTAGGCATATCAATCACCCCAATTATTGCCTCATTAGGCATTACCTCTCTTGCCGTCGCTTTGGCTTTGCAACCGACACTCGAAAACTTTTTTTCTGGCGTGCAGTTGGTGATTGATAAACCAATTCGGGTCGGCGACTTTATAGAACTTGAAAGTGGCGAACAAGGGTTTGTTGAGAAAATTGGTTGGCGCTCAACCTGGGTGAAAATGTTGCCGAACAACATGATAGTCATCCCCAATAGTCAGCTGTCTAAATCACGCATCATTAACTATTTTTACCCTGAAAAAGAGCTCAGCGTCCCCGTTGAGGTGGGTGTTCATTATGGCTCCGACCTTGAAAAAGTTGAGCAAGTAACTTTGGATGTAGCAAGACAGATCTTAAAAAGCCATGAATGGGGCATCGATGATTACGAGACCTTTGTGGTCTTTCATACTTTTGACCAATCAAGCATCAATTTTACGGTGATGTTAAGAGCACAAGAGTACTTTAACCGCTTTTGGGTAAAATCTGCGTTTATCAAAGCATTACATCAACGTTACGCAAAAGAAGGAATTGTGATCCCTTACCCAATCAGAGCTATAAATACCAGCCAAGAATCGGCTCACTTTAAACAGGCTGATTGACCTAACTGAAGTTATCATAATTGCACATTCATCAGTTTTTTTTTGTCTCTTTTGAGACATTATTAACAGCGATTATACATATGCAATCAGCACCTTGAATTTTTACTCTAAAATGTCATAAAAATCGCATAAACACTGTGACATACCTATTTTAGAGGCGTACTATATGCGGCCAGAAAGTGACTGCTTTCTGCGTCTTGTTATAAAAATATTTAAGGTCAAACAATGAATGCTTGGTACCTCATTTGTTTTCTTTCAGCATTAGCTATTTTTATTGCTTTTGCTAACCAATTCATCCTCAAAATGCAAACTACAATTGCTATAACAACAGGTTCTGTTGTTATTTCTCTACTTCTTATACTTGCCGTTAAAATGCTTGGTGATACCACCGCCCTCGAAATGACTCAAGTTGTCTCCAGTATCAACTTTAATCAGTTGCTATTAAAAGGGATGCTCGGCTTTTTGCTGTTCGCGGGTGCGCTAGAAATCAACTTAGCAGCCCTTCGAAAGCAACGGTGGGAAATTACCGCATTAGTATTATTTTCAACCATTACCTCAACGGTTATCGTTGGTTACTTAAGCTATTATTTGTTTGCTTTTGTTGGCTGGCCAGTACCGTTTATTTACTGTTTATTGTTTGGTGCTTTGATCAGCCCAACCGACCCGATTGCAGTGTTAGCCATTATTAAACAAATGCGAGCCCCAGAAGGTATTTCTGTGCAAGTTGAAGGTGAGTCTTTGTTTAATGATGGTATTGGTTTGGTGATTTTCACAACGATATTTTCAGTGGCCTTTTATGGCACCGAAGCCACCTTTACTGACGTTGCAGAATTGTTTTTAGTTGATGCAATTGGCGGTATCGTGTTTGGTCTGGTGATTGCGTTAGTCGGGCATTTTTTAATTATTAATAGCCGCGATGTGAACATTCGTTTGCTACTAACCCTGACCATTCCAACAGCCGGCTTTGCAGCAGCAAATATTTGGGAAATCTCAGGTGCCCTTGCTATGGTCACCAGTGGTATCTTACTTGGCAATATTACTCGTTCAAAAGCAACAGAGCGTACCGGGCCTGAAGATACTCGCTACGTGAAAGACTTTTGGCATGCCACAGATAGCTTTTTAAATGCCTTGCTGTTTTTGATCATCGGAATGCTAATTGTCACTATGCCTATTACTCTTGAAGAAATTGGCTTAGGTTTACTCATGGTGCCTGTGGTGTTGTTGGCTCGTTTTTTAAGTGTAGGCACGCCATTTGTATTCTTTAAAAAGTACCGCCAGTACGATAAGCACTCAGTGAAAATACTCACTTGGGGTGGCTTACGGGGTGGTTTAGCGCTGGCAATGGCAGCTGCCATCCCACGCGATCAAGTAATGATCGCAGGCTCTGATTTACATGACTTGATTGTTATTGTCACTTATGTGGTGGTGATCTTTTCGATTATCGTACAAGGTTTGACAATATCGCCGTTGATCCAAAGCAGTATTCAATCAGCAGAAGCGAAAAATTAAGCACTGATTTTTACTTTAAAGGCTCGATTATCGAGCCTTTTTTTGTGCTTTATCGGCATACATTCGTGCGTCTGCAACAGCAAGTAATTTAGTCAGCGAGCAAGGCTGCTGATCTGAAAAATCGGCAATGCCATAGGAAAAGCTAAGTTCAACCTGGTTATTAAAACTATTAGGTAAGTGACTGAATGATAAAAATAAACGCTGCATAATAGCCTCGCAATCACTGGTATTTAAATCTGTAAACAAAATTACAAACTCATCACCGCTCAACCGCGCATATAAATCCGCTTTGCGACAGCAGCTTTCCAGCAACCTTGCAAAATCTTTTAGCAACCGATCGCCTGCAGCATGACCGAACTGGTCGTTAATTGCTTTAAAGTTATCTAAATCTATAAATACCAATTTTGCTTTTAAATGCTGGCGAATGCATAAATCAAGGTAATGTTCAGCTGTGCTAATAAAACCCCGACGATTGGGTAATAAGGTAAGCTCATCTGTGGTTGCTAATTGCATAACCGCAAACTCACGCTCGACAATTGCTGCAAAGTCTTTTAAAACTTTAGTATCTTTATTGTTAAAACTGCGAGGTTGGTGATCAATAAGGCACAAAGTGCCAATTCTATTTCCTGATTTAAGTGTGATTGGGCAACCTGCATAAAAACGAATATTTGGGTCACCCATTACCAGCGGGTTATCTGCAAAACGTTTATCGTTTAAGGCATTTTCAACCACTAGGGGGTCTTTATATAAAATTGCATGGGCGCAAAAAGAAATGTCTCTTGCAGTCTCTGTCACATCTAACCCCACACATGACTTAAACCACTGTCTATGCTCGTCAATTAAGCTAATGACACAAATTGGCACAGAGAAAAACTGTTGGGCAAGGCGAGTGATTCGGTCAAAGGCGGGGTCGCTCTGAGAGTCTAATACATCCAAAGAGCGAAGCTCTTCAAGCCTTGCTTGCTCATTTAACGGCACTGCTGGTCGTTCCATTAGATTGCCTTTTGATCAAAATCACATGTATTTCTTAACCCTAGCAGAAAAAAATGGTCTATTGCATACAAACAATTTCTTAAATTTCTGCTATGCCCATGTATCTAGGTGTTTATTACCCTCTTCATCTTCTTCTATGGCATTTTTACCGCTTTTATCATCTTTTTTAGCAGCTTTTTTTCGTCGCTCTATTTCTCGTTTTTGGCGTTTTTCAAGTTCAATTCGCTGCACGTTCGCATCTTTTACGCCCGCAATGTGAAATGCGCCTTTACTTTCTAACTGTAGCCGTGTAATTCGACCTAAAAAGGGGATCATGATATCCATTTGTACCTCCTATCTATCCATTTATTATCGGCGGTTATAGCATATACTTTAATTTCGCAAAAAAATGCTTGCCAAATATTAGCAAAGCATGTTTATCTATATACGTAACTTATTTAAACAGATTTACGCACTGGTTTATACAAACGAGTGCAATACAGGAAAAATTATGCGCTTCAATCTGACAACTATCCATCATCACCATCATTCACCGGAATAGCCTGTCAGGTTTTTCGCTGAGAGGTTATTCCTAAAAGGAACCTCTGGCGAGCAATCAACCAAATTATTTATTTTCGCCCTGAGGTTCCCTCGGGGTTTTTAGTTTTTGAATTAAAGGAAAATGAATAATGAGCAATACCAACCGTTTACGAATCGCCATCCAAAAGGGCGGCCGCTTATCAAAAGACTGCCAAGAGTTGCTAAAACAACTTGGTGTGAAATTAAATCTTCGTGAACAACGTTTAATCGCACACTCCACCAATATGCCAATTGATGTACTGCGTGTACGCGATGACGATATTCCGGGCCTAGTAATGGACGGTGTGTGTGATCTGGGTATCGTTGGTGAAAACGTACTTGTTGAAGTACAAGCCGAACGCGAACGTCAAGGTGTGGAATTCGAAGTAAACAAACTTTCTAAGCTTGATTTTGGTTACTGTCGCCTTGCACTTGCATGGCCGCAAGAACTTGGTCCACAAGATAAAAGCTGGTTCGAAGGTAAACGCATTGCCACTACCTACCCAGAAATCTTAAGCCAATACCTAAAACGCGAAGGTATTAACGCAAGCACAGTTATGTTAACGGGCTCTGTTGAAGTTGCGCCGCGTGCTGGTTTAGCTGATGCAATTTGTGACTTAGTATCTACAGGTGCAACGTTAGAAGCAAACGGCTTAATGCAAGGCGATACCATCTTAGAATCAAACGCATGTTTAATTCAAAACAAGAATCTAACTGATCAAAGCAAACTTGATTTAATCAATACGCTAATGCCGCGTTTACGTGGTGTACGCCAAGCAAAAGAAAGTAAATACATCATGCTACACGCACCAAAAGCAAAGCTTGATGAAGTATGCGACTTACTACCTGGCACAGGTCAACCAACTTTACTATCGCTTGCTGGTAGCGACGATTATGTTGCGCTACATATGGTTAGCAGCGAAACCCTTTTCTGGGAAACAATGGAACAGTTAAAAGCACTAGGTGCTAACTCAATTCTTGTTATGCCAATTGAAAAAATGATGGAGTAATTATCCATGTTTCGCTGGAATGAGGAAAATCAACAAGCACAGCAGGCGGTACTTACCCGCCCTGCTGTTACTGCAAGTAAAGAGGTTGAAGCAATTTGCATCGACATCTTAAATGCAGTTAAAACACAAGGTGACGCAGCGTTATTAAAGATGGCAACAGAGTTTGATAAGCGCGAAACACCGCGCTTATTAGTGCCAGTTGAAGAAATAAACCAAGCTGAGCAGCTATTATCAAACGAGTTAAAAGCTGCCATCGAAACGGCCTATGCCAATGTAAAACGTTTTCACCAAGCACAATTACCTAAAGACATTAAGTTAACAACGCAACCTGGCGTATTGTGTGAACTTAAATATCAAGCCATTGAAGCGGTAGGTATTTACGTGCCAGGTGGTAGTGCGCCACTGCCATCGTCAGTAATTATGCAAGGGGTGCTTGCACAGTTGAGTGGTGCACAAACCGTTGTGCTTACTACACCTGTGAAAGCCGATGAAACTATCAACCCTGCCATTTTATATGCGGCAAAACTATGTGGTATTAAAACCATTGTAGAAAGTGGCGGCGCCGGAGCGATTGCAGCGATGGCTTACGGTACAGAATCAGTGCCTAAAGTGAACAAGATTTTTGGCCCGGGAAATAGCTTTGTCACCATGGCAAAACAACTTGTTGCGCAAACTATTCCAGGTATGGCGATTGATATGCCAGCGGGCCCTTCTGAAGTGCTAGTGATTGCTGATGAGCGTGCAAACCCAGACTTTATTGCGGCAGATTTATTATCGCAAGCGGAGCACGGTGCAGATTCACAGGTTATTTTACTGTGTAACAGCGAACGCATTATTGAAAAAACACAGCAAGCATTAACAGAGCAGCTAGCAAAATTAAGTCGTAAAGACACTGCCGAGCAAGCCCTTGCTAACTCAAGCTTGATATTAGTCGACTCGGTTGATCAAGCCTTTGCAGTGTCTGCTCAATATGGTCCAGAGCACCTTATTCTACAGCTTGCTGATGCGCAGCCTTATTTAAGCTTAGTGAAAAATGCCGGTTCAGTATTTGTGGGTGATTACACTCCGGAGTCTGCCGGAGACTATGCATCGGGTACGAACCACGTACTACCAACGTATGGTTACAGTGCGACCTATTCGAGCTTAAACTTACTGGACTTCTTTAGAACTTACACAGTGCAAACCATCAGTAAAAATGGCTTACGTGAATTATCTAAAGCAATTTTACCTTTGGCCGCAGCAGAGGGGCTTGATGCTCACGCTAATGCTGTTTCAATTCGTCTTGAGGCTATGAACAATGAGCGATAATTCAAAAATAACAACGCTGTTGCCAGATAACATTGCAGCGCTTACAGCCTATAGTTCAGCGAAAAGTGAAAAACTAACAGGCACAACGTGGTTAAATGCCAATGAAAGCCCGTATTCACGTACGCCAAATATCAATTTAACGGATTTAAATCGCTACCCTGATCCGCAGCCTCAGCAAGTGATCAATCGTTACGCTTGCTATGCTAATTTGGAGCCAGAGCAAGTATTGATGACTCGTGGAGCTGACGAAGGTATTGAGCTATTAGTACGTACTTTTTGTAGTCCTGCTAAAGATAGCATTGCACTCTTTTTGCCAACTTACGGCATGTACAAAGTCACTGCTGATACCCACAACATCTCGATTAACGGTTTAACTCAAGAGCTGTTATTAAAAGGCACAGTTGATGAGATTGTCACTGCGGTTGCTGATTCAAAGCTGGTGTTTATTTGTAATCCAAATAACCCTACCGGCAGCATAACAAGCCTAGAAAAAATCAGAAAAATCACCCAACAACTTGCGGGTAAAGCGATTGTCGTGGTGGATGAAGCTTATATAGAATTTTGCCCAGAACAAACAGCGGCAAGCCTGATCAACGAGTTTAGTAACCTTGTGGTACTAAGGACTTTATCAAAAGCATTTGCACTTGCAGGTTTAAGAACAGGGTTCACCTTAGCCAACAGCAAGCTACTTGCGCCTATTCGTAAAGTGATTGCGCCTTACCCTGTATCAACGGTGGTGGCGAGCATTGCCGCAGATGCATTAAGTAGCGACAACATCGCTTCAATGCGCCGTCAGGTGACAATTCTAAATAGCTTAAAAAACAAACTAAAAAGTTGGCTCGAGCAATCACCTGCCGTTATCAAAGTACTGAGCGGTGAAGGTAACTTTGTCACTTTAAAATTAAAAGACAAACAATCATTTAATATCGCACTTGAGCAAGGACTCGTGATGCGTGCCTTCACTTTATATGGCGAAGATGATTGGTTACGAATTTCTATCGGTAACGAGCAAGAACTAGAACAAGTAAAAGTTTGGTTAGATGGCTTATCACTGACCAGTAAAACAGTAGAACAGGAATTATCATGAGCAACCCGTATTTATTTATTGACCGCGATGGCACGATTATCGAAGAGCCTATCACCGACAAACAGGTTGATAGCCTCGAAAAATTAGTGTTTTTGCCGAATGTGATCCCTGCTCTATTACAACTTCAAGCGGCAGGTTACCGCCTTGTTATGGTTTCAAACCAAGATGGTTTAGGCACTGATAGCTTCCCGACCGCTGATTTTGATATTGCTCAAGACAAGATGATGGATATCTTAAACAGCCAAGGGATTAAATTTGATGACGTTCTGATCTGCCCGCACTTTGATGAGCAAAATTGTGACTGCCGTAAACCAAAAACTGGTTTACTTACTGAGCTTATGCGCTCGGGTAAAGTCGATTTAGCACGCTCATTTGTGATTGGTGACCGCCAAACTGATATTGGACTTGCCAATAACTTATGCTGCGAAGGCATTTTGTATGACGGCAGCTGGGATGCCATTGTCACTAAGCTGACAACAGCTAACCGTGAAGGCCGTGTCACTCGCAACACCAAAGAAACGCAAATCGATGTGCAAGTTAATTTAGACCAAACAAAAAATGGCGAAATTAGCACTGGCCTTGGCTTTTTCGATCACATGCTTGACCAAATTCGTACACACGCCAATATCGGACTTAATATTCAAGCCACTGGCGACTTACACATTGATGAGCACCACCTAGTTGAAGATATCGGCATTGCACTTGGCCTTGCCCTTAAACAAGCGCTAGGTACAAAAACGCAAATTGGTCGCTATGGTTTTGCACTCCCTATGGATGAATGTAAAGCAGAAGCGCAAATTGACTTATCAGGCCGTGCCTCATTTGTATTAAACGCCGATTTTAGCCGTGAAAAAGTGGGCGACTTAGACGTGCAAATGGTTGAACACTTCTTTAAAAGCTTAAGTGATAATGCCGCCATGAGCCTTATTTTGTCGGTTAGCGACGGTAACTGTCATCACCAAGTTGAAGGCTTATTTAAAGCGTTTGCAAGAGCACTTCGCGCTGCGATTGCAAAAGATGCCACACAACAAACTGCCAGCTCTAAGGGGTGTTTATGATTGCCATAATTAATACCGGTTGTGCCAACATTAACTCAGTTCGTTTTGCCTTTGAGCGCTTAGGGAAGACGCCAGAGGTGATCACCTCCCCTGAACAACTGAAAGGCTTTGAACGTGCGATTTTACCCGGCGTAGGTCATGCTTCTGTTGCCATGAAGCGTTTAAAAGACGGTGGTTGGCAGCAAGCAATTGATGAATATCAACGCCCGCTAATGGGCATTTGTTTAGGCATGCAATTACTTTGCGACAGCACAGAAGAAGGCAATGTTGATTGCCTTGGCAAAATTCCGGGTGTTGTTAAGCACTTAGATGTGGGCACATTAACCTCACCACACATGGGGTGGAATGACCTAAGCGTGTTAAAAGAGCATGCCCTTACCAAAGGGTTATCGGCGCAAGATCAAGTGTACTTTGTGCATAGCTTTGCTCACACAGTGAACGATGCCACCCTAGTTAGCGGTGAATACGGGCAAGCTTTTTCAGCAATTGTTGCTAAAGATAACTACGCAGGCATGCAGTTCCACCCAGAGCGAAGCGCCAAAGTAGGCACGCGACTTTTACAAAACTTTTTAGATTGGCAGCTGTAAGCGCAGCAAAAAATAAGAGAAATAAACGTGATTATTCCAGCACTCGATGTATTACAAAACCAAATTGTGCGCTTATACCAAGGTAAGTATGATACAGCACAATTTTACCCTTACGAACTTAGCGCTCGCCTACAAGAGTATGCAAACAGCGGCGCAGGCAAACTGCACTTAGTTGATTTAGAAGGCGCGCGCGATCCAAATAAAAAACAGTGGCAGCATATTCAAGCTGCAACCAAAGCGCTTAATGTGCCTTATCAAGTGGGCGGTGGTATTCGCTCAGAGCAAGATGTTGCTGACTGGCTTGAAGCCGGTGCTAATCAAGTCGTGATCGGCTCAATGGCCGTTGAAAAGCGCGAACAAGTAAAGGCGTGGATTGAAAAATTTGGCAGCTCTCACTTTGTTATCGCACTAGATGTAAATAAAACTGACAACGGCTGGGCACCCGCAACACATGGTTGGTTAAGTGAATCTGAGTTTGGTTTGTTCGAACTTGTTGATTTTTACGTGGCACTGGGTGTAGTTGATTTTCTGTGTACTGACATCAGTAAAGACGGCACCATGACCGGTCCTTCGTTTGCACTTTATGAAGATTTAACCAACCACAACAGCGAGATTAAAGTTCAAGCTTCAGGTGGTGTAAGCTCACTGGATGATATTGCAAAGCTGAAAAAACTGGGCGTTGGCGGTGTTATCTTAGGTAAATCATTGCTCGATGGTGCCTTTAATGTTGAGGAGGCGTTAGCATGTTATCAAAACGCATAATCCCTTGTTTAGATGTAAAAGACGGCCAAGTTGTTAAAGGCGTTAAATTTAAAGGCCATGAAGTGGTTGGTGATATCTTAACGCTTGCTAAAGCTTACAGCGATGCCGGTGCAGATGAGCTGGTGTTTTATGAAATCAGTGCCAGCGTCGAAAAACGCCTACTTGATGTTAATTGGGTAGAGAATATTGCACGCCACATTGATATTCCATTTTGTGTGGCAGGCGGCATTAAATCTGTTGCCGATGCAGCACGTGTTTTAGAACGTGGTGCAGATAAAATCAGTATTAATAGCCCTGCAATTGCTCGCCCAGAGCTTATCAAAGAATTACACGATGAGTTTGGTAAACAATGCGTAGTTGTGGGTATTGATAGCTTTTATGATAAAAACACTGGCGAGTATTTAGTCTACCAGCTGACTGGCGACCCAAATGCATCAAGCCGTACTCGCTACAAAACCGAAGAATGGGTTAAGCGCGTGCAAGACCTAGGTGCTGGTGAAATCGTGCTCAATTGTATGAACCAAGACGGCGTGCGTAAAGGCTACGACAATGTTCAGCTATCAAAAATGCGAGCACTGTGCGATATTCCTCTGATTGCTTCAGGTGGAGCAGGGACGATGCAGGACTTTGTTGATGTATTTAAACAAAGCCAAGTCGATGGCGCGCTCGCTGCCAGCGTATTTCACAAGAACGTCATTGATATTGGCGAACTAAAACAATTTTTAACTGATAATAATGTAGCGGCAAGACTATGCAATTAACCAAAGATACTCTTTCTCAAGTCGACTTTGCCAAAAGCGAATTGATCCCAGCTATCGTGCAAGACGCACGCTCTGGTGTCATTTTAATGCAGGGCTTTATGAATCAAGATGCATTAGCTGCCACTTTCGACAAGCAAAAAGTAACCTTTTACTCGCGTTCTAAAGAGCGTTTATGGACCAAAGGCGAAACATCAGAAAACTACCTTGAAGTCGTCTCTGTACACACCGACTGTGATTACGACTCACTATTAGTACTGGCAAACCCACTTGGGCCAACATGCCACCTTGGTACACAAAGCTGCTTCGGCGATGATGCTAAACCTAGCTTGTCGTTTTTAGCTGAGCTTGAACAAGTGATTGTCTCACGTAAAGACGATGATCCAAGTAAAAGCTACACAGCGTCTTTGTTTGCAAAAGACTTAAGCCGTAGTTGCCAAAAAGTGGGTGAGGAAGGCGTTGAAGTTGCCCTTGCAGCCATGAAGCATGATAACGATGAATTAACCAATGAATCGGCAGACTTACTGTATCACTTAACCGTGTTATTACAGCGCCAAGGCCTATCATTGGCTGATGTGGTGAGCTGTTTACAAGGTCGCCATAAGTAATTGAAGTTTAGTTAGGTGCACCTTTTTAGATGCACCTTTTTAGGTGCATCTTTTTTAGTATTTCTTAAATCCACTCTTATCTACCCTGTGCTTTAAAACATCACGGGTAAAGTCATGTTCACTAAAGCCTTTAAGTCCTGCAAGGTCACCTCCTCACATATAGTGTGATTTTAGAATCCATTGCAACAACAGTAAAAACGTGAATTGATGGGCAACTTAAAATAAATGCAATAAATTCAACAATATATATAATTTCATTATTTGATTAGTAAGTCTAATTATGGTCTAATTCAATTGAAAAGGACAAAGAAGAAGGATTCTTATCATGAATAAAATTTCATTATCAATTGCTACCCTTTTAGCGATTGCATCAACATCAGCATTTTCACAAACAATTACTTTTACTGGCTCTGCGCATTGTAGTGAAGATACTGTGAAAAAAACTTCAGCTATAAACGAGCTAATTGCTTCAAATGGCGATTTATCAGCACTAAAAGAACTCTCTTTAGAAAATGTTGGCGCAACCGCTAACGGATACTTTATTTTCAACCCAACATTTTCAAGAACTTCACGTTACTTCAATTGTGCAATTCCATTGAACGATAACATTGGTCAATACCAACTAACAGTTCACGGTACTACTCAAGGTTTAAATAACTCTTTTGGTGGTTGCTCAATTTCACAGATTAAAAAAGTAAATGATGGCAACAGTGAAGTATGGCTTAAATATAGGACTGGACAGGGTTTTGATTGGATTAGCATATCTGATCTAAATAACTCATCTAAACAAAGTGTTAATTTCACAACAAGTTTAGATAATAATTATCAAGACAATTCTATTCTTTCATTGACATGTAGAACAACTTGGCAGCAAGGAACTGTTTCAGTTGGTCAAATAGAAATAAATTATTAAACTAAAAATTTGTCCTTTTTAGTAGGGCTTGATGATTCAAGCTCTACTTAATCGTGTATATCAGAATGTTAGTCTTATTAAATGTTCTATTTCGTACATAGAAAATACAGGTACATTTATTAATCCCACTTATCGCAGTACTTTGTAATTATTAGCCTTAACCTTAGAATTCATAAGTTCAGCCTATTATTTTTATAAAAAATTTTTAAACCCTTTAAACCTTTTTTATCAGCACCTGCGACTAAGCTAATAACACAACAGATATGAAAGGGAAGAACCATGTTAAGTACAGTAAAAACACTCTCACTCATTGCCGCAAGCTTATTATCAGCACAAACATTTGCTTGGGGTGATATGCCTCTACAAGCAACGAAAAACCTAACGCTAGATGCAGCCTCATTAAGCGCTTTAAAAGTAGAAGCAGGCTCTGGTTTTTTACACATTACCGGTAGTGACAGTGATGAAGTAACCGTTAAAGCCGAGATTTATCAAGAAAAGCCTCATGATGAATACTGCTTAGACCTTAAAGCTAAAGGCAATAACGCAGCACTTAGTGCAGGCCAGTGCGATTACCACACCAATAAGCAAACTCGCATTGATTTAACCGTTGCGATCCCTCGCTCATTTAATGTAAATGTACATGATGGCTCTGGTGAAATTATCATTAGCAAAGTCGCTGATACAGTGATCAACGATGGTTCAGGTTCAATTACCGCAAATGACATTACAGGCACATTAGAAATCAATGATGGTTCGGGTAGCATAGAGGCACGTAATATCAGCCGTGATATTAAAATTCATGACGGCTCAGGTAATATTGATGTTGCCAACGCACAAGGCAATATCGAAGTACACGATGGTTCTGGTGGTATCGACTTAAATGATATTTCGGGTGATGTTGTCGTTTCAGATGGCTCAGGCAGCATTCGCGTTGACACCGCAGCAAACTTTGAGTTACTAAGTGATGGTTCTGGCTCAGTAAAAGTGACCAACATTGCTGGTAAAACTAAAATGTAAGCCTGCGCTTTTACCATATATGCAACTAAAATGCCCTCCTTTACGAGGGCATTTTGCTTTGTAATCACCAATCTTTATTAGCATTTTTACAAGGGCTTAGGTATCCTTTAGGAAACGTTTAAGGAACTGCTATTTAAAAGGATAGCCTGATATGAAAAAGCCACTCGCCGCCTTACTAACTGGCCTTGTTTTAACCGGTTGTATAGGACTAACAACTGAACAACAAGCGGCCATTGATAACTTAACCCCTTGCGAGAAAATTAACGCCCTATTAGGTGCTTACGACAACCGCTTTGAAGGCTTAAAACGTAGCCGTGTAAATACTAAATACATGGAAACATGGACAGCGAAATACAACCTTATTGCCGATAACTGTCAAATCACGGCGCTTGATAAAGACAATGTTACCTACCGCTGTGTAGGCAACTACGAACAACAGCAACAAGCTGTTGCCGATCACACCCGTGCGGTTAATTTTACCCAAGCTTGTTTAGCAAGTAATAACTGGCATCAAACACAAAAAGAGTCTGCTGAATCGCTACGCACCACGTTTGTACTTGACGAAAACAACCCTGTTATCTCAATTCATTCGGGTAAAACCCTATCGCGTAAACAGCCTTGGTCTACTACCCTTGAAATTGGTAAGCCAATTGAAGGCAAGTAATACACTTAGGAAGGCTAATAGCGATTAGCCTTCACATCACTATGACACACTCAAAAATACCAACCAGCCAATACAAAACAGATTGCATCGGTCAATGTCATCGCCTAAATGGTTATTGCACTGGCTGTGGTCGCAGTAATGATGAGATTTTTGATTGGATCATTTTATCCGAGCAAGAAAAGCAAGCGATTTTAAACACTCCTCGCCCTGACATAAAAGCGAAATAGTTCTGACACCCAAGCGTCATTAAAGCTTGTTAGCCTGATTCAAACTGACCATCAGGTAACGATAATGACCGCTATTTTTGTAATCAACTTAGCAAGTTCTACTGAACGATTGAACCGTGTAAGCCATGAACTCAACGCACAGAATTTGGCATTTGAACGCCTTGATGCAATTGATGGTAGAAAGCTGTCCGATACAGCAATTGCCCAGCATTACAGTGCTGATTTAAACTTAAAAAAATACCATAAACCATTAAGTAAAGGTGAAATTGGCTGCTACCTGAGTCACAGAAAAGCATGGCAAACCATTGTCGATAGGCAATTAGATTACGCGATTATTTTAGAAGATGACTTTGTTCTCGACCGCTCAATTCACAGTGCAATTGAAAACATAAATACATTAAAACAGCCTTGGCAGCTAATAAAGTTAGCGGCTTATAAAGACCGTAATCGCGACATTGCTTTTACAAAACCCCTTGCCGATGAGCAACATTTAGTTATTCATAAAAAGCTTATGTCTGGCTGCTGTGCTACGGCTGTTAGTTTTGAAGGTGCAA
Organism: Pseudoalteromonas sp. bablab_jr010; assembly: GCF_016464105.1. Taxonomy (NCBI): domain Bacteria; kingdom Pseudomonadati; phylum Pseudomonadota; class Gammaproteobacteria; order Alteromonadales; family Pseudoalteromonadaceae; genus Pseudoalteromonas; species Pseudoalteromonas sp. bablab_jr010. Next base: position 69,521 of record NZ_JACDWV010000074.1, read on the forward strand.
AAGCGCTATTACGAGCCACTGCCGAATTTGGCCGCCCCGTTGACTGCGATTTACAACATGTGTGGGAAACCGGTGTTTATGGGTATTCTTTACTGCCCTATCCGGTATCACAACCCGATAATTCACAAAGCGATATTCGTGATAGATCAAGCAAAGTTAAAAAGTCGTTTTGGCGACGTAAAAAGCAGCAACTTCGCAGTGCACTATTAAACGCACAATACACTAAGCAATTTGTAAAAGCGCAGCAAACACCGAGCAAAAAGAAAGGAGCCGCAGCTCCTCTCTTACCAATCAAAAATCATTAACGATTTATTTAGCTTGGCTGTTATTTAGCTTGATTTGGGTGGTCAACACCCATCCATGCTTTAAACAATGCCATTTGAGCTGGTGTTGCATCTTTTAATGCTTTGACCTTTTTCTCTTTATCAAAGTCTTCGCTAAGTGTTAGCGTTGTGCTTTGCAGTGCATCGCGTCTAATGAAGTCAACAGTCACTGTGTCGCCTGCTTTAAACGTTTCGAGGCTGGCTGTTAAATCTTTACCCACATGCTTTTTGTTAAACGCCACAATTTTGTCATCTGTCGTTAAGCCCGCTTGCCATGCAGCGCCACCACGGCGAACATGAGTTAGGGTGAGTAACTCACCGCTGTTTTTTGCAAACGAATCAATACTCGGTACTGATTTTGCGCCTTCTGGGCGAATTAAACCTAAGCCTACTTTTGCAAGTAACAAATCAAAGTCGATAGCAGCTGGCTCGTCCACATTCGATTGCCACCAAGCACTGTAATCACGACCAGTTAGCTCTTTTAAAATCGCTTGAACATCATCTGGCGTAAAACCATCTGGTAAACGGTGCTTATTATAAAGCGCACGGTGAACATCGCGGTAACTAATTTTGCCATCGCTTTTTTCTAGCAAATCAATATCGAGTGCCATTGAAATCAACGCACCTTCTAAATAGATATTAGTGCTGTAGTTGCGAGCGTGGTCGCCGCCTTGATTAATCCACTTATCAAAACTGGTTTCAGTTGCGCTTTGTACTTCACGACCCGGTGTTTGTAGGTGGCGATTAACGGTTTTTGTTAACGTACCGAAGAACTCATCGGTTGTTTCAATACCAGCGCGCACCATTAAGTGATCTTCAAAGTAGCTGGTTGAGCCCTCAGCAATCCATAATGTTTTCGCATAGTTAATATTGGTGTAGTCGTACGGTGCGATACCTTTAGGGCGGTATGCTTTTACGTTCCAAGTATGAATAAATTCGTGTGCTGCGGTGCTGATAAACGCAAGGTAATCTTTACGAGAACCAAAACGGTCACGTGGGCGCTGGATAATTGTTGAGTTTAAATGCTCTGTTGCACCGCCTGCACCTGACGTAGCATGTACCATAAATACATAACGCTCATACGGGTAGTTATCCCAAATTACGTTGCCCGTTGTCACTAGCTTTTTAAGGTCAGTTAGCATTTGATCTACATCGTAGTTGCCTTCACCCCAAATAACGAGTTCATATTCACGACCATCAACAGTGAACTTGTGTAGTTCATTGATACCCGTTTCGATTGGTGAATCAACTAAAATATCGTAATCAGCGGCCTTAAAGCTGTGTTTAGAACCCGCATTTTCCATACCCGATACTGAGCGCCATTCTTTTGGTACATTTAGCTCAACTTTAACTGGGTCTTGGCGGAATGATTCGCTGAACATGAAAAAGCCAGAAGCATCAATGAAGGCATGGCTATCATCAATATGACGAGCACGTTTACCTAGCTCGTTAGCGTAAACTTGGTAATCTACATTGACTTGAGTAGGTTCGTTTAGGTGAACACGCCACGTGCTGTGGTCAATTTTTTCCCACTTTAATGCCTTACCATCATCATCTTTTGCTTCGAAAAAGCGCACACCATTGGCAAGATTTAAAATTTCGTAACGGCCAGTACGCCAAGCTGGAAGTTTAATATCTAAATGCGCTTGTGCTGTTTGCGGAAATTCAACACTTACATTACCTAAATGGTGCTCTGGCTGAGTGATAGACAGTGAGTAGTTCACATCTGCAAACGCACTGCTAGAACAGGCCGCCAAAATAGACATGGCCAAAAACTTTTTCATAACAACTCTTTTTATTACTATCAAAATTACGAAATAGACTAACAATTGCGATAAAGAATGTGAATTAAAAACCGATAAACAGCCATTGCAACAAGTTTGATAGACAAAATAGCTAAGTTTTTGACTTGGAACCTACATTTCGTACTATTTTGTTGTAAACTTAGCTTATAGACAGTTGATTAATAACGGCGGTATTACTCGGTGCAGCAACAGCATGATCTTCTTAATAAAAAGTTAAAACAAGCAATCGATGCCCGGACGGTTGTTGAGGATGCACGCAAACACCAAGTTGAGGTTCTTTCTCAGTTTGCTGCAAAGTTATCTCTAAGTTGTAAGGGCTTAGATATTGAGTTAGATAATCGCCTCGCTAAGTTTAGAAGTGCTCTGAAAAAAGGGGTTGATTTTAACCTTCTTTCACCTTTTATTGATGATGTTCTAGGGCTATTAAAACACCAAGAAGCAAAGCAAATTGCTTTACAACGCGAACTTAACAACAGTGTTACTGATGCAGGAAAGCAGCTACAAAAAGTAAAAGGTTTACCGGATGATGCCCGTCGTTCTTTACGCCATTTGCTTGATCATGAGTTAAATAACATCCAATCTAACCATGACTTTATCCCTTTATTATCTAAGCTGGTAATAATTTATCATCAAGCTTTACAGGCAAAGCTTTCGACAAAAAGTGAAACTGAATCACAAATAAAACCCGAGCTTGCAGCCGAACTACTTAACCTAGCAAATGATCTCGTTTTAGAGGATGAAAGCGCTGAACAAATCAAAGCAGTAAAGAATAACATTACACATAACGACTGTATTGATGATTTACTTGATTCTGCTCTAAAAATTATCACGATTATTACTCGTAATATGAGTAAAGAGCGTCAATCAGCACAGAGTTTTTTGATCTCTTTAAATCAAACAATTGAAGATTTACATCATTCAATTGTTTCAACCAGTAAACATTCTGAGTCACTTAGCGCTGAGTACGAGTCGCTAAATAAGCAAATAGAAGCAAAAATTAAAAACCTTAATACTCAGACGCAACAAGCAACGTCAATATCGTCCCTCAAAGAGCTAGTCGAAGAAGAGTTAAAATCATTAAGTGATGATTTAATTGCAAAAGAAAAATTAGAACAGAGTGAAAGAGAGCATTTATTAAATAGCTTTAACGACATTAATAAAAGAATAAGTCATTTAGAAAGCAAACTCTCAACTTACAAAAAACGGTTAAATGAACAACGCTATAAAAGCTTACTTGATGGTTTAACAAAGCTACCAAACAGAGCCGCGTTCGATGAACGTTTTAATCATGAATTTCATTTATTTAACATCCAAGAGTCTGATGTGACATTTGTGGTGCTTGATGTCGATCACTTTAAATCTATTAATGATAGGTATGGCCACAGTGCTGGCGATAAAACATTGCAAGTTATTGCTAAAGCACTACAAAAATCAATTCGTAAATCAGACTTTATTGCCCGTTACGGTGGTGAGGAATTTGTGTTATTAATGACAGGCATGTCTATTGAAAATGCAGTTAGCTCTCTTGAAAAACTGCGCAAAAATATTCAGGCAATACCGTTTAAATTTAAAGATAAGCAAGTAGAAATCACTATTTCTCTTGGTGCTACCCAACTTAAAAAAGGTGATACCCCGCTGATTGCTTTTGATCGTGCCGACGATGCTCTGTACAAAGCAAAAAATGAAGGACGAAATAAAGTTTGCATTAGCAAATAAAGCCCTTATCTCAATGGTGAGGTCTTTGACACACAATGATAAAGGCTCATAGATGAGCCAGGAGAGTGCTTATGTTAAAACAACTGAATCCTACAGGTGTACTGGATTTACTATCGCAACTAGAAGTTGATCTACTCGAACAGTCATCCACCAGCGAGCGCTATAAATTATTTAGGAACTGTGTGCTCGCGGTTCTCAATGTGGGCAGCCACACCGATTCAAGCTCTGAAATTTACAATAAATACGAAGACTTTGATATTCGCTTATTAAGCCGCGAGCGTGGTATTAAAATTGAACTTGAAAACCCACCCGAATCCGCTTTTGTTGATGGCGAAATTATCACTGGTATACATGAACATATCTTCTCGGTTATTCGCGATATTCTGTTTATTTGTCAAAAATACGAAAAAGACTTAACAGAGCAAAAAACCATTACTCATATGGTATTCGACATGCTGCGAAATGCAGGCGCACTGAGAGTGAATAGTGATCCGAGCATGATAGTTTGCTGGGGCGGCCACTCAATTAACGAAGTTGAATACAAATATACAAAACAGGTTGGCTACGAACTCGGCCTTCGTGGCTTAAACATTTGTACTGGTTGTGGCCCAGGTGCAATGAAAGGCCCAATGAAAGGTGCCACCATCGGCCATGCTAAACAGCGTATTACAGATAATCGTTACTTAGGTTTAACCGAGCCAAGTATTATTGCCGCTGAGCCACCTAACCCGATTGTAAATGAATTGGTGATTTTACCCGATATCGAAAAGCGCTTAGAGGCATTTATTCGTACCGCACATGGCATTATCATTTTCCCAGGTGGTGCAGGCACTGCAGAAGAGCTGTTATACCTTTTAGGTATTTTGTTGCATCCTGATAACGAAAAACAATGTTTACCAGTGATCTTAACTGGACCTAAAGAAAGTGAAAACTACTTTATTGAGCTGTGTAAATTCGTTGAGAAAACACTCGGTAAAGCGGCGCTTGAGAAATTTGAAGTAATTATTGATGACCCTGAACGTGTGGGTAAAACACTCAAAGCGAAAATGGCTGATGTGCGTGAATACAGAAAGAGTCAAGGTGACGCTTACTACTTTAACTGGACGCTAAAAATCGACCATGATTTCCAACAGCCGTTTGCACCAACTCATGCTAATATGTCGAGCTTAGATTTACATTTAGATCAACCAACTCAGCAACTCGCAGCTAACTTACGCCGAGCATTCTCAGGCATTGTTGCAGGTAATGTTAAAGACGAAGGTCTACAAGCCATCAAACAACATGGCCGCTTTGTACTCAGTGGTGAGCCTTCGTTAATGGCTGATATGGATAAGCTGCTGGCAGCATTTGTAGATCAAGGTCGTATGAAGTTGCCTGGCAGTAAGTACATACCTTGCTATGAGATCAAAGCTTAACAGGAGACTATGTGACAACCCAATTACTTTTAATAGATGCGCTAAATCTTATTAGGCGCATCTATGCTGTTGATAGTAATCAGAGTCATCACAGTGAAGAGCATATGATAAAAGCAAGCTGTGCCCGAGTGGCACATGCTTGCAAAAAGTTACGCCAGCAAACGAATGCGACTCACGCGATTGCCGTGTTTGATGGCGAAAGAAGCTGGCGCTATCACTACTTTGAGGCATACAAAAGTACTCGCTCACCGATGCCTGACACCCTCAAGCAAAACTTATCACGCTTTAAACAAGCAATTGAAGACACTGGCATTGTGGTGTTTTCACCTGATAATGATGAAGCCGACGATATAATTGCTACTCTTGCTTACAAGGCCGCATCTAATAATGTAGCTTCGACTATCGTGTCTACCGATAAAGGGTTTTTGCCGTTTTTATCTGAACAAATAGCTATCTATGACTACTTTAAAAAGCAATACATTGAAGTTGAAGATATTAAACAGCGCTTTAATGTACCCAGGCATCGACTTGCTGATTTTTGGGCTTTGGCAGGCGATAAAACCAATGATATTCCTGGTGTTAAAGGGATCGGTAATAAGTCGGCACAGCAATTAATTAATGATTATGAGTCGATAGAAGCGGCCATAAACGACGATGAGCTAAACCCTACTCTTAAACGCAAGCTAAGCTCAGAAATGGAGATGTTTGTGATATCAAAAAACCTCGTCATGCTGCGTACTGATATTAACTTAGGCTTTAGTTTAAAGCAGCTAAGGCTCAATTAGTCGCAATCTCGTAGCACAGTTGGCCAACTGAGCGTATACTGAAAATTCGCGTTAATTTTATAGAGTTACACATGTTTAAAAAGGTTTTCCAATATCTGGTACTTGGGTTAGGTGTATATGCACTCATAGCAACCCTCGTGATCACTTTTTATAAAGATGATCCGCAAGCCATGATCTGGCAAGACCGTGAAGCCTTCAATAAGCGATATATTGCAAAGCTGTCTGTTGATAAACCTGAAAATCTAAATGCGGTGCTTGATTATTTAGGCAGCCCCGATCTAACCTATGCAAAACGCACCGAAGACAATGTTTGGCAAATAATTTTTTACCGCACTCAGCACGTTAAATCCGATGGAATAACGACAATAGACGAGTGCACGGGCCTACTTTTTAAGAATGGTCAGTTGGTGTTATGGGGGCCAAGTGCCTATGAAAGCTATCAACAAGAAACCTAAACGCTTATGATGGAAAATGTAACCCCTCGGGAGCTAGCGCGCTTATTTGATAGTACGCACCAATTACTTAAACTTTACCATCAAAAGCAAAAATGGTCTCAAATCTTCCCTTTATTAAGTAACCTTGCTGAGCGGTACTACCTATTATACCAAGCCTACCCAAAAGGGATGCAAGCGCAATTAAGCTTGTATGTAGCGAACCACGGCTACACCACAAATTTAGTCGTAAACCAATGTGTTGTAGCCTGTATTTTATGCCGTAGTCTTAATTACAACCAAGCTATTAGTGAGCAAATTATTAGTTGCTGCTTAGCTAATTACCTGTGCGTGCAATCGCAAAGTAATAAATTAGCAGCAAGTAAAGCACTCACCCCGCAAGATAAAAAACTATGGCAATGCCGTCATCAATTAGCGGCAAAACTACTAAAAGAGTCAGGCTCGCATACGCTACCTATTCAGCACTTATTAGCGCGTTTAAATAAGTATAAACAAGCACTACTAAGTGCACCAAAAATTATGATTTACGATGGTGCAACAACCTTAGTTGCTTTGGCTAATATTATTGCGATGAATACGACTTATCGCGAGTCAGGTGGGCATATAAGCGTGTACAAAGCCTTAGCTGATATATATTTGCGTACACCGAACGAATTTGCACAAAATGCCATAAAAGCTCTGATTGCGCATATTGGCCCTTACATTCCGGCCAGTGAAGTAAAATATGCCGAACAAGTACTTATCTATTTAGCGACAGATGGACATGGTCGTCATATTTTAGTCGATGTGAGTCGCCCTGAAAAAATTCGTTGGCATCGCATCAAGGCAAACTTAACTACTTGTGCTAAGCAAAGGCCTTGTAAAGATACTCGCTTGCTCTACACAGTATGGTTTAGTGAGAACATAAGTTTTGCTGAGCCACAACCAATAAATGAGCAACGTAGGCAACAATATTTAACGTTAATTAGTGCATTAAAAGTATCAAAAGAATATAGCTATCAAGGTTTAAATAAGCTTTTAAGCCCCTACCCTGAATTAATAACACAGCTCACTGTTGCCGCTAAACCCTATAATAAAGAGCAGCAAAGAGCTAAAGACTTGCGCCATTGTTTATCTATGGTCGGATACGATAACGCCCCTGCGATTATTCAAAAAGTATTGTTTCAACGCTTAGTCGCAACCACCTCTCACCCACTTTTTCAGCATATCTCTAAGCGGCTTGAAAACATGGTACGTATTATCCAAGTGTTATTTAAACACACCGATTCAATTCAATTTGAGCAGGTTGCTTTGCCATTGTATGCCTATGTTCTTTATCTTTGTGAACATCAAGCAACCAGTATTTCCCGTAAAACGGTATTTGAGCAAGCTGAAAAACAAGTGATTAGCCCTCCTCTTGGCTGTTTGTTTGGGGTTAGTCAGTTAAACCAAGAACCACTAACGGCGTATTTAAATCAACTAATTGGCGATAACAATTGGACACAGCATTTACTTGGTAGTGAGCAACATAAAAAACAAACTCTCGATATTAATGAAAAACATTGGGTCGCGATTAAGCTATTTACTTATTATGTTTTTCAGCCAAAAGCACTTTTTAGTAGTTGGCAGGAACAAATTATTTTCGATAGTTTATCGGCCGCTGGATGGCAATCAAAAGCAGATTTTTATGCATATCTCAAAAACTGTGAATTTGCAGACAATTTTTAGATTGTGTTGTTAAAAAGTGCGAAAACGTTAAATAAATATGAACTTTAGTCTATTTATAGTCAGTATTCACAGGATAAACTGGCAAAAAGCTGAATAAATTGCTATAAAAGCCGCTTAAATTTTCAAACACATCCACGTAAACCCTCTAACAAGTAAATCGCATGCTATTTCGCGATAAGTTTACGTGTTTATCTACTCATAAATAGGAAAAGTAAATGGCTAAACAAACCATCACAGTGATCAAAGGCGACGGCATTGGTCCTAGCATTATTGATTCAGCACTTGAGATCCTTAAAGCTGCAGGTTGCGATTTTGATTATGAATTCGTTGATGCTGGCCTTGCTGCCCTAGAAAAAACTGGTGAGTTACTTCCGCAAGAAACAATTGATACAATCGCGCGTAACAAGATCACTTTAAAAGGTCCATTAACAACACCAGTTGGTGAAGGTTTCACTTCGATTAACGTAACTTTACGTAAAAAGTTTGGCCTTTACGCTAACGTTCGTCCTGTTAAGTCATTTGCAGGTACAAAAGCTCGTTACGATGACATCGACATCATCACTATTCGTGAAAACACGCAAGGTATGTACTCAGGTCTTGGCCAAGTTGTTTCTGAAGATGGTAACGAAGCTGAAGCAATGTCAAAAATCACTCGCGAAGGTGCAGAAAAAATCGTTACTTTTGCATACGAACTAGCGGTACGTGAAGGCCGTAAAAAAGTAACTGCTGTACACAAAGCTAACATCCTTAAATCTACATCTGGTTTATTCTTAAAAGTGGCACGTGAAGTAGCTGAGCGTTACCCACAAATCGAATCAACCGAAATGATTGTTGATGCAACTTGTATGAAACTAGTTATGACTCCTGATGAGTTTGATGTAATCGTTACTACAAACTTATTCGGTGACATCCTATCTGACCTATGTGCTGGTCTTGTTGGTGGTTTAGGTATGGCTCCTGGCGCAAACATCAGTGAAGATGCTGCTATCTTCGAAGCTGTACACGGTAGCGCACCAGACATCGCAGGTAAAAACCTTGCAAACCCAACGTCGGTGATCTTAGCATCTATCCAAATGTTAGAGCACTTAGGTATGGGCGACACTGCAGAGCGCATCCGCAGCGCAGTTGCTGATGTTATCAAGTCAGGCGACCGTACAACTCGCGACCTAGGCGGCAGCCACGGTACTACAGACTTCACTCAAGCTGTAATTGAGCGTCTATAATAGAACACTTGTATGGGGCTAATAAACTTAGCCCTTAACCACCTAGTAAAAGCCAGTCTACGACTGGCTTTTTTATTACCCCACTTAACCAGACACCCACTTTATCTAACAAGATTTAAACACATAAAACTAGACACCCACATAAAACTAGAAAAACTAGACACCCACATTTATTCTTTCAATATACTAACCAGACATCCAATTTAATATTTCTCACTTCTCAAAATTATGACTAAACTTACACTGTTCAACTCATGGAGGAGAAGAGCATGGCAACCCCTCGTAGAAACTTAATTAGCGTTTCAAACACGCCTTATTATCACTGCATTTCACGCTGCGTTCGTCGCGCTTTTTTGTGCGGGCAAGACCCACTAACTGGTCGCTCATTTGAACACAGACGCGATTGGGTTGAAAAGAAACTACTTCAACTTGGTCGTATATTTTGTATTGACGTTTGTGCTTACGCAGTTATGAGTAACCATACTCATCTAGTACTTCATATTGATATAGCAAAAGCAAAGCGTTTGAATAATAAAGCGATTCTGATTAGATGGCACAAGTTATTTAAAAGTACATTCCTTTGCCAACGATTCTTAAATGGCGAATTGCTAACAAAAGCAGAGCTCGCTGCGGTTAATGCCAGAGTAAATTTATATCGAGAA